>NZ_LUNF01000194.1:0-9360 GCF_001626145.1 Aeromicrobium sp. REDSEA-S32_B7 | reverse complement strand
GTCCGTACGGGTGTCGGCGAGGTGGTCACATCCTCGCGGTTCGCGGGACAGGAGGCGCACGGTCGTGGAAGGCTCGCCCCATGTCGATCTTCCCCCCGACACGGATCGGTCGTGCCCTCGTGGTCTCGGCCGTGCTCGTCGGGGTGACGAAGGTGCTGCCGTTCCTCCTGCAGGTCGTCTCCATGACGGGCGACGAGCGCACCGAGCTGCCTCCGCTGACGCCCACCGGGACGACCCGCGACTTCCTACTCGGCAACCCGGTCACCTGGTTCCTGGCGGTGGCGGCTGCCGCCTACGTCCTGCTCGTGGTCGTCGACGTCGTGGTGTTCCTGGCGCGACCGCGCCCTGCGCGCTCGAGGCAGACCGGGCGGTCGCGACGGACCACCGCCCGGAAGCCCCCGGCCCGGGCGCCGCGTCGCACGGCGACCGCCTCTGCCGGCCGACCACGGTCGACGAGCGCGAAGCGCACCGCACCCGCTCGACGTCCGGCTCCTGCCCAGCGCAGCACCACCGCACGGCCCCGCCCGGCAGCGACGCGCACGTCGGGAGGTCGCGCGCGGCCCGCGGCGCAGCGCACCCCACCCCCCGCACGCGGCTCGTCCGCCACACGGCGCCGGGCCAGCTGACCCCGCCGTCGGGCGTGGGCCTCCTCACCGTCGTTCGGCTCGCACCTCCGCGACGCGTCGATACCCTCGACGTGTGACCCTCTGGACCCCGCTGCACGTCGTGACCGGCAAGGGAGGCACCGGCAAGACCACGGTGGCCGCCGCGCTGGCCACCTCGCTCGCCGCCCGCGGCCGAAGGGTGCTGCTGTGCGAGGTCGAGGGTCGTCAGGGCATCGCTCAGCTCTTCGACGTCGCGCCGCTGCCGTACGAGGAGCGCCGCATCGCCAACGGCCTGGACGGCGGGGCCGTGCACGCGCTGGCCATCGACCCCGAGGCTGCGCTGCTGGAGTACCTGCAGATGTTCTACCGGCTCGGTCGGGCCGGGAAGGCGCTCGACAAGTTCGGCATCATCGACTTCGCCACGACCATCGCCCCGGGCGTGCGCGACGTGCTGCTCACCGGCAAGGTCTACGAGGTGGCGCGCCGCACCGGCGCCGACCGCTACGACGCGATCGTCATGGACGCCCCGCCGACGGGCCGCATCACCCGGTTCCTCAACGTCAACCACGAGGTCGCCGGGCTCGCCAAGGTCGGCCCGATCAAGCGTCAGGCCGAGTCGATCATGCAGCTCATGCGCGCCCCCAGCACGCAGGTGCACCTGGTCACCGTGCTCGAGGAGATGCCGGTGCAGGAGACCCTCGACGGCATCGCGGAGCTGGAGGCGGCCGACCTGCCGGTCGGTCGCGTGCTGCTCAACCTCGTGCGACCCGAGCTCGTGACGGCCCCGACCCGCGACGCGCTCGACGCGGGCAGCCTCGACGAGACGGCCGTGGCCGCGGCGCTGCGGTCGGTCTCGCTGTCCTCCGACGCTGCCGGCCCCCTGCTCGCCCAGGCCCGCGCCCACGTCGAGCGGCAGGTGCTGCAGGAGCAGCAGCGCGAGGTGAGCGGCGACTGCGGCCGTCCGGTCGTCGAGCTCCCGCTGCTGGGCGGGTCGGAGGCCGGACGTGTCGACGTCGACGCGCTGCTGGCCGACCGCGGCACCCAGATCATCGTCTGCTGCGGCTCGGGCGGTGTCGGCAAGACCACGACGTCCGCCGCGCTCGCGTTGCGCGCCGCCGAGCAGGGGCGACACGTGTGCGTCCTCACCATCGACCCCGCGCGCCGTCTCGCTCAGTCGATGGGCCTGACCGAGCTCGACAACGTGCCGCGCCCGGTGGCCGACGTCGACACGTCGGCCGGTGGGTCGCTCGACGCGATGATGCTCGACATGAAGCGCACCTTCGACGAGGTCGTCGAGGCGCACGCGACGCCCGAGAAGGCGCAGCAGATCCTGCAGAACCCGTTCTACGTCGCCCTGTCGAGCTCCTTCGCGGGCACGCAGGAGTACATGGCGATGGAGAAGCTCGGGCAGCTGCACGCCGCCGCGAGCGACGACCCCGACGTCCCCGACTGGGACCTGATCGTCGTCGACACACCGCCCTCACGGTCGGCGCTCGACTTCCTCGACGCGCCCGAGCGGCTGTCGAGCCTGCTCGACGGCCGCTTCATCAAGCTGCTGCTCGCGCCCGCGAAGGGTCCGGCACGACTGCTGAGCGCCGGGTTCGGCATCGTCACGAGCGCCCTCAACAAGGTGCTTGGCGCCCAGGTGCTGTCCGACGTGCAGACGTTCGTGGCCGCCTTCGACACGCTCTTCGGCGGGTTCCGCCAGCGCGCTGAGGCCACCTACTCGCTCCTGCAGGCCGACGGCACCGCGTTCCTGGTCGTCGCCGCGCCGGAGGCCGACGCCATGCGCGAGGCCGCCTACTTCGTCGAGCGGCTCGCCGCGGAGGACATGCCCCTGGCCGGGCTCGTCGTCAACCGCGTGCACGAGCGCGCCGCCGGCGGGCTCACCGCCGCCGACGCCGAGAGCGGCGCGACCCGGCTGCGGGCCGCCGACGAGGAGTCGGTCGCCGAGCTGCTCGACGTGCACGCCGACCGCGAGCGCGTCGCCGCGCGCGAGGAGAAGGTGCAGCGCCGGTTCACCGGCAGCCACCCGACGGTGCCGACCGTGCCCGTCGCGGCGCTGCCGACCGACGTCCACGACCTCGACGGGCTGCGCCGCATCGGCGACCTCATCGCCGGACGCTGAGCGTCCGGCGCCAGGACGTCAGGCGGTCTGCAGGACGCTGCGCCAGGCAGCCACGTTCGGGCGACGACGCAGCAGGGCGCGACGCTCGCGCTCGGTCATGCCGCCCCAGACGCCCCACTCGATGCGGTTGTCGAGCGCCTCGGCCAGGCACTCGGCCCGGACGTTGCACGATCCGCAGACCTGCTTGGCGCGGTTCTGCTCGGCGCCCTTGACGAACAGCGCGTCGGACTTGCCACGGCAGGCGGCTTGACCCGCCCAGTTCTCGTTCCACCCCATGGTGATCAACCTCCCGAGAGCCGGCCCCGAGGCCGACAAGGTTTCTCTAACAAAGAGAACGCTAAGGATCCGGCTGATCCGGCGGCAGACTCCACAGTGCCCAACTTCACATGGTTCGAAGGGACTATGGTCCTGGGCCGTCCCGGGAGGCCGCACCGGCGCAGGCACCCCTCCGCGCCTCCGTCGATCCTCAGGATCGGCCCGTATCCTGGGGCGTATGCCTTGGGACGACCTCACCGACAACGTCCGGCGGATCGCCCAGACACCGCCGCGCACGTCCAGCCGCGCCTCGCTGATCGGCACCATGATCGTGCTAGCCGTGGCTGCCGGCGTGCTCTCCGCGGCCGTGGTCATCCCCGGCACCGCCTTCTTCGCAGCCACGGCCAACGACGTCACGCGCGACGTCGTCGACCTGCCGCTCGAGCTCGACGACGCGCCGAACCCGCAGACCACGCGTCTGTACGCGGCCGACGGCAGCCTCCTGGCGTACTTCTACGAGGAGAACCGCCAGGACGTCCCCCTCGACAGCATCGCCAAGACGATGCAGGAGGCGATCGTCTCGATCGAGGACAACCGCTTCTACGAGCACGGGGCACTCGACCTCAAGGGCACGCTGCGCGCCCTCGTCAACAACGCCTCCGACGGCCAGACCCAGGGTGGCTCGACCATCACGCAGCAGCTGGTGAAGCTGTCGCTGGTGCAGCAGGCCACCACGCGCGAGCAGATCAAGGCCGCCACCGAGAAGTCGACGGCCCGCAAGGTGCGTGAGCTCAAGCTCGCCATCAAGTACGAGGAGGAGCACTCCAAGAAGGACATCCTGGAGCGCTACCTCAACATCGCCTACTTCGGCGACAGCGCGTACGGCATCAACGCCGCCGCCTACCACTACTTCTCGGTCCCGCCGGAGAAGCTGTCGGTCAAGCAGGCCGCCACGCTGGCCGGCCTCGTGAAGAACCCCGAGCAGTTCAACCCGCGCATCTACCCCGAGCGGGCGCTCCAGCGCCGCAACACGGTCATCCAGGTCATGGCGACGCAGGGCAAGATCAGCCAGGCCGAGGCTGACAAGCTGATCGCCTCGCCGCTCGACCTCAAGCTCACGCGCTTCCCGAACGGCTGCGTCGAGTCCGTCGCCGCGTTCTCGTGCGACTACATCCGTCAGTACCTCCTCGAGGACGAGGCGCTCGGCAAGACCGTCGACGAGCGCCGCACGCTGCTCGAGAAGGGCGGCCTGACCATCAAGTCGACCATCGACGTGCGCATGCAGAAGGCCATCAACGCGGCCGTCACGAAGCGGGTCGGCGCGCGTGACCGCGCGGTCGGCTCGATGGCGCTGGTCGAGCCCGGCACGGGCAACGTCCGCGGCGTCGCGCAGTCGCGACCGATGGGTCGCGACGAGAAGCGCGGACAGACGTTCCTGAACTTCTCGGTGCCGACGGAGTTCGGCCAGTCCAGCGGCTTCCAGGGCGGGTCGACGTTCAAGATGTTCACGACCGTGGCCGCGCTCAAGAGCGGCATCCCGGTCGGGAAGACCTACAACTCGCCGCAGTCGATGACGATGCCCGCCGGCACCTACTTCGACTGCCAGGGTCGCGGCGTCGGCGCCTGGCCGCTCAAGAACTCGACGGGCCAGGGCACGTTCAACATGTACACGGGCCTGCGTCGGTCGGTGAACACCTACTTCTCCCAGCTCGAGCGTGACGCAGGCCTGTGCAACACGGTGAAGGCCGCCCGCGACATGGGCATCAAGGTGCCCGAGCGCGACGTCGTCGGCCCCTTCACCCTCGGCTCGACCTACGTCAGCACCCTGGAGATGGCCGCCGCCTACGCCACCGCGGCGTCCGGCGGCACCTACTGCACGCCGCGCCCGGTCGATGAGATCCTCAGCGCGAACGGCGAGGTGCTGAAGAAGTACCCCGACAGCTGCAAGCGCGTCATGAGCCGCGAGGTCGCGGCCCAGGTCAACGACATCCTCCGGGGTGTGCAGCAGCCGGGCGGCTTCGGCTTCCAGAACGGCACCGCGCTGAACATCGACTCGGCCGCCAAGACCGGTACGACGAACAGCGCGCAGTCCGTCTGGTACGTCGGCTACACCCCGACGCTCTCGGCCGCGGCGATGATCTCCGGCGTCAACAGCGCCGACAACCCGGCCAGCCTGGTGGGCGTGACGCTGAACGGCGTGCCCGTCAACTTCTCGCAGGCCGGCGGTTCGTCGCTGTCGGGCCCGATGTGGAAGGACGCCATGGGCGTCATCCAGACCTACCTGCCGGCGCGCACGTTCGACGCACCGCCGCAGCGCCAGCCCGCAGCCGCCCCGCCAGCGGCCGCGACGGGCGGCACCCAGCGCGGCGGCGACCAGCCCCGCGATGCCCAGCCGCGCGGCGGCAACCGTGGCGGCGGCGACCAGGCCCGCGGCGGCGGCAATGGGGGCGACCGCCCCGGTCGCTGAGCAGACGCACTTCGTCGTCCGGTCGGGCCACCGGGGCCCGACCGGACGACGTGGCCGGACGACTCAGGCGCCGAGCGCCTTCTTCACCTCGGCCGCCACGACGCCACCGTCGGCGCGACCCTTGACCTGCGGCTGCAGCGCGCCCATGACGCGGCCCATCGCCTTCATGCCGTCGCCGGCCACGCCGAGCTGGTCGATGGTGGCCGTCACGAGCTCGCGGACCTCCTCGGCGGTGAGCTGCTCGGGCAGGTACTCGGCGAGGATCGCGGCCTCGTCGCGCTCCTTCTGCGCCAGCTCCGGACGCTGGCCGGCGTCGAACGCCTCGGCCGCCTCTCGGCGCTTCTTGGCCTCGGAGGTGAGCACGCCGAGGACGTCGTCGTCGCTGAGCTCGCGCGCCTGCTTGCCCGCGACCTCGGCGTTGGTGACGGCCGTGAGCACCATGCGCAGCGTGCCGGCGCGCAGGGAGTCGCGGGCCTTCATCGCTGCGGTGAGGTCGGTACGGAGTCGGTCCTTGAGCGCTGCCATGGCGCCATCCTCTCACCGACCTCGCCGGGGCTCCCCGTCCCGACCTAGGCTTATGGCATGAGGGCGACGGTGGCGGTACCGCTGGGGCTGGTCGGTGCTGGCGCAGCCGGCGTGGGGTACGGCTGGCTGGAGGCGCGCTGGTTCGCGCTGCGGCACGTGTCGGTGCCGGTGCTGGCGCCGGGCGCCGACCCGCTGACGATCCTCCACCTGTCCGACGCGCACCTGACGCCGAGCCAGGGACGCAAGCGCGACTGGCTGCGCGGGCTGGCCGACCTGGAGCCCGACCTGGTCGTCAGCACCGGTGACCACCTGGCCCACCACGACGCGGTGCCGCCACTGCTCGAGTCCTACGGCGAGCTGCTCGAGCGCCCCGGCGTGTTCGTGTTCGGCTCGAACGACTACTTCGCGCCGGTGCCGAAGAACCCGCTGCGCTACCTCGTCGGCGGCACGGGCACGCAGGCGGGCGGTTCGTGGAACCGGGAGCCGACGCTGCCGTTCGAGGAGCTGCGCTCGGGGCTCGTCGGGTCCGGCTGGCTCGACCTGAACAACACCACGGGCCACCTCGACGTCGGCGGACGCACCCTCGCGTTCGCGGGGGTGGACGACCCGCACCTCGAGCTCGACGACCTCGACGCGATCCCTCCGGCGGCCGAGCTCGGCCCCGACGCCGAGCTCGCGGTCGCGGTGGCCCACGCGCCGTACCTGCGGGTGCTCGACCGCGCGTCGAGCCAGGGCTACCCGCTCGTACTGGCCGGCCACACCCACGGCGGCCAGCTGTGCGTCCCGTTCTACGGTGCGCTCGCCACGAACTGCGACCTCGACCGCCGACGCGTGAAGGGCCTCAGCACGCACCAGGCCGCCGGCTCCGAACCCTCCTGGCTGCACGTGTCCGGCGGGCTCGGCACGTCGCCCTTCGCCCCCGTGCGGTTCGCGTGCCGACCCGAGGCCACCCTGCTCACCCTCACTGGGGTAGACTCGTCGAGGTCGTCCTCCCGCTGAGGATGACGGCCGGGGTGTGGCGCAGCTTGGTAGCGCGCGTCGTTCGGGACGACGAGGCCGCAGGTTCAAATCCTGTCACCCCGACCATCAGTTCGACGTGAGAACCTCGGACCTCATCACGAGGTTCGAGGTTCTTCGTCTCTCAGGGCAGGTGCTCGTCAGGACGTTCAACCACCTCGACGCAGACGCCGAGCCGTCCGCGCCGCTGGGTCCGGACCGCGCGCTCGTCGTCGGCGCACGTCGGTCATGCGTCGTCGTCTTCCCCCCACAACAGAAGGGGAGCGCCTGTATCGAACCAGAGGCCGTCCTCTTGAGCAGCGGCAACGGCTGTCTCGCACGGAACGTCGGCCGCGACGTACATGTAGAGGTCGTAGCCGAAAGCGATCTGCAGCCGACCGTTGTCAGCCTCGAGAGCGCAGTCGAGCTCACCTCGCAGATTCCCTCGGACGATGGGTCCCACGTCGGACCGGACGACAAACTGGCCGGGCGTCAGTGAGGGGTCGACGACCGTCCTGTCGTCACAGCAGGCTGAACAGCCTCACCCGCGGGCGAGGGTCCGCTCGACCGCGGACACGAACAGCTCGGGCAGCGGCGTGCCCCCGGCGGCCGCCATCATCACCACGACGCTCGACGGGGCGAACGAGCAGTAGAGGCCGGCCTCGAGGAACCACGGGCGGCCCTCGGGATCCACGCGGAAGTCGAACAGGCCGTAGTCGCGGCAGCCGAGCGCACGGAACGCGAGCGCTGCGGCCTCCTGCACCGCGGGCACGACGGGGTCGTCGTCGGCCACCATCCAGGCGTGGTCGTGGGTCTTGGCGACGAGCGCGAGGTCGTCGCCCGATCCGGCGAGCTTGTCGGCGCGGTCGCGGATCGGCTTGTGCTGCGCATCGACCGCGTACTCCTCCAACGGGAGTGCGCGCAGGCCGTCGTCCGTCTCCAGCACCGCGCAGCGCACCTCTCGGCCCAGCGGCACGAAGCGCTCCACCAGCACGTCGCCGACGGACGTCTCGCGGGCTGCTTCGACGACGGCGGACCGCAGGTCGGCGCGGTCGCGGACGAGGGCGACGCCGGTGGAGTTGTCGGCGTCGACCGGCTTGACCACCACGGGCAGGCCGACCGCCTCCACCGCGTCGTCGAGGAGACGCTCGTCGACGTCCGGGTGGCCGCGCACGACCCGGCCCGGGGGCACGTCGACACCGGCGGCCGCCACCACCGCCCTCGTGCGCTCCTTGTGCGCCGCGAGTGCCATCACGTCGGCGGGGTTCCCGACGAACGGCACCCCCAGCACGTCGAGCAGCGCGCGGTAGGTCGTCATGCCGGCGATGCAGAACAGCTGGGGCAGCGCCACGTCGGGGGCGATCCCCCGGACCAGGCTCACGGCCTCCGCCAGCTCCACCGGCTCCGCCGCCTCGATCGCCTCTCGGCTCAGGTCGGCGGGGAAGCGCCACCGACCGTCGGGCCCGACCCACACCACCACGTGGTCGTAGCCGGGGACGTCGGCGAGCGCCTCGAGGCAACCCGTGGCGTACAGACGGGAGAGGTCGGCGAAGAACTCGTCGGTGGGCGACCCGACGAGGTGCAGCACCGTGCGTCGCTCAGTCACCGGCGGCCTCCACGAGCTTGCCGATGTTGAAGTCGATGCGGATCCAGTCGCGACCCCGCACCAGGCTGCGCGCCAGCAGCACCGGGACCTGGCGGTGGTGCTCCAGCAGGAACGGCCACGGGTCGCGCACCGACCAGATGGCGTCGCGACCCTCGAGCACGACGCGCACCGTGCTCCGTCGCGGACGCTCGCGCACCAGGAGCCGCCAGAGCTCGTGGTACAGCCAGTACGTCGGGCGGCTGCCGGGGAGCGGCTGCAACGGCTCGCCCTCGTGGTCGGGCCCGAGGTACGCGTCGGCGAGGCCGGGATGGCCGTCGAGCATCGTGATCGCCGAGTGGGTCCGCGGGTTGCACTCGATGGCGTAGGGCGTGCCATCGGCGGCCTCGATGAAGTCGAAGGAGACCTGGCCGGTCAGCCCGAGCTCTCCGACGAAGCGCTCGACCCACTCCCGCACGCGCGGCCGCTCGACCATCGCGTAGTTCACCTGGAACGCCGACGACGGGCAGCACAGGTGCACCCGCAGGCGCCCGTCGACCACCGTGCCGTGGGTGCACAGCTCCTCGCCCTCCACGAGCTCCTGCAGGATCCACGGGTTCGACGGCGAGATCGGCAGCGCCGCCACGTGCCGACGCATCGCCTCGCGGTCCTCCGCGGTCGGGCCGAACGGGAAGGGTGTGAGGTCGAGCCGGTGCACCGGGTCGTAGGCGATGCTCTTGAGGATGAAAGGGCGCGAGCGGCTCGCGAAGTCGAAGGCCATGACGTCCTCGACGTGGTGCAC
>NZ_LUNF01000193.1:0-8310 GCF_001626145.1 Aeromicrobium sp. REDSEA-S32_B7 | reverse complement strand
GTCAGCGCCTGGCCGAGCGTGAGGTAGCCCAGCCCGACGTCGGCGAGGCGGTCGAGGATCTTCACTGCCGCGGGCAGCTTCGCCTCGCCGGACGAGAAGTGCTCGTGCGCCTCGGCGACCGACATCTCGTGCACCTCGGCGATGTCCTTGCCGCCCAGGGTGTGCTCGAGCACCTCGGCGCGGTCCTCCCCGGGCGGCTTGGCCCGGGACCAGAGCGAGATCAGCAGCAGCCCGACCGGCACGGCCGCGAGCAGGACCAGCCAGCGGTAGCCGCCGCCCTCCAGGCTCACCAGCGGGTAGATCACGCACAGCACGGTCAGTCCGAGCAACAGGGCGCCGACCAGGTCCAGCCGCGGGTCGTCACCCTCGGAGGAGACCTCGGACGGGACGATCCGGGCGACCAGCACCAGCGCGACCAGGCCGACGGGCACGTTGACCCAGAAGATCCAGCGCCAGCCGTCCTCACTGCCGGCCAGGGTGATGATCAGCCCGCCGAGCACCGGACCGAGCGCGGAGGAGATCGAGACGACGAAGCCGAACAAGCCGAACGCCCGGCCCCGCTCGGCGCCGCGGAAGAGGGTCTGGATGAGGCCGGAGTTCTGCGGGGTGAGCAGGCCGGCGCTGATGCCCTGGAGCAGCCTCGCGGCCACCACGAGCTCGGTGCCCGGGGCGAGCCCGACGAGCGCGCTGGCCACCACGAACCCGGTCAGCCCGAGCAGCATCAGCCGTCGCCGCCCGAACGCGTCGCCGAGCCTCCCGCCGATCACGAGCACCAGCCCGAAGCTCAGCGCGTAACCGGAGACGACCCACTGCACCGCGGCAGCCGAGGTGTCCAGGCCGGCCTGCATCGAGGGGATCGCGACGTTGACGATGGTGACGTCGAGCAGCGACATGAAGCCGACGACCAGGGTGACCGCGAGGATCTGCCACCGTGCCGGGTTCGGCTCGTCCGAGGTGGTCGGTCGGTCCTCGTGGGTGTCGACCGGCTCCTCGCTCACCAGACCAGCGTGGCCGAGTCCAGGGTCGGCGCAAGCCGAACGGTGTGGGGTGAGACGGGTACGACGGCGCAGGGTGTGGTCAGGTCACGGCGCCGAGGAGGTCTCCGCTCACAAGACCCCGGCCTGGTGGCGCGCGAGCAGGATCACGATCGCGGCGGCGGCGACGACGAGCAGGGCGACGACCGCGAGACGTCGGCGCCTGAGCTCGGGGCGTCCCCAGGCCACGAAGGTCCGGTCGAGCACCGGCAGGGCCTCGGGCATCTCACGACGGACGAGGGTGACGTGGGACATCGGCGCGTCGACACCGGCGACGTTCGCCAGCTCGAGGTGCCGCGGAGCCCATCGAGGGTCGGTGAGCTGGAACCCCTCCTGACCGTCCGACAGTGCCAGGTGCTGAGGCGAGGATCCGTCGCCCCGCCCGAGGCGGTACCGGACGGCTCGGAGATCGACCCCGCGCTGGACACGGCCCCGCACCCTCCCGCGGCGCCACAGCGTGACCGTCTCCTCGTCGACCACGACCCGTTCGGGCCAGCGCACGACCGGGGCCACCACCGGTGCGACCAGACCGGCGAGTCCGAGGGCGACCGCGAGGCCGGCCAGCACCGGAGCGTGGTCGAAGTTCGCCAGGGCGCCCGCCCCCAGGCCGAGCGCCCCGACCAGGTTCCAGCGCAGCTCCCGCGCCACCTGCGTGCGGCCCTGGGACTGCGACCAGGGCACGGGGAGGATCTCGACGGGCCACGGTGGCGTCGGCGACGTCGGACCGGTCATGGCCGACACCCTCCCACGCCGGTCCGTACACCGTCAGCCGGATCGCGAGGCTCAGAGCAGGGCGAGGGCCACGACGATCGCGACGAGTCCGACGACCGCCAGCACGGCGGACGCGAGCTGGTGAGGGGTGGCCCAGCCGAACGCCTCAGGATGGCGCCGCGCAGCGACCTTGGATGACACGCCTGGAGCGGAGACCCCGAGGATCGTCAGCAGCTCCGGGTACCTCGGCGTCCAGCCGGCGTGGGTGAGCAGGATGCCGTCGCCACCGTCGGACATCGCGAGGGCCTGCGTCCCGGGTTCCGGCTCGCCACGGTAGAGGGAGAAGCGCGCAGCCCACAGGTCCTTCCGGGCCAGGCGGGACCGTGGCCGCCTCCGTCGCCCTCGGACGGGCTCCACCGTGTCGTCGGTGAGCACGAGCCGCTCGCGGGTGCCCTGCCACCACTCCCACGCCGTGCCGGAGGCGATGAGCCCCGCAGCGCTCAGCAGGAGGAGCGCGAGCACCGGTCGGTCCCCACGTTGGACGACGAACTGGAAGAGGAAGGGCAGCGCGAGGAGGGACCGGTAGAACACAAGACGCCGCAGCGCGACCCACTGCGGCTGCTCCGACCAGGGCACGGGGTGCAGGACACGGACGGTGCCGGGGTCACTCATGCACCGCGGCCGCTCAACACTCCAGCCAGGAAGGCTACGCCGCCGAGGGCCAGCACGACGAGCGCTGCGACGCGGCGGCGTCGTGAACCGACGAGACCCGCGAGGCGCTCGACCGGGGTGAAGCACTCCGGCATGCGTCGACGGGCCCTGTCGTGGGTCAGCCGCGGCGCGGCCACCTCGGCGGCGAGCGCGATCGTCTCGAAGTGCGCGATCCAGCGTGCGTCGCCGAGGCGGAACCCCGTGGTCCCGTCGGAGACGGCGAGGTGCAGGAGGCCCAGCGGTCGCCCGACCGGCCAGGGCACGTAGCGCGCGGCTCGCAGGGTCGGACCTCGGCGGAGACGGGCACGCACCCGCTTGCCACGCCACCACTCCACCGTGCTCGCGGTGACGACGACTCGCTCGTGGCGCACCATCAGCAGCTCCGTCGCGTAGGCACCGAGCGCCGCCAGCACACCCGCCAGCACCGCCGCCGCGACCAAAGGGTGCTGCTCGCTCGCGAGGGCGAGCCACAGGACCCCGGGTGTCAACGGCACGGCCAGCACCAGCAGGTCGCGCCACAGCCGCGCCACGCCGTCGGCCTCGCGCCAGCCCAGCGGGCGCAGCACGAGCGCCGATGCGTCCGCGTCAAGACCCTGCCCGGTCATGGCGCACACCCTGGCACGACCCGGGGACTCACCGCAGCCGATCAGCCGAACAGCGACCGGGACGCGACGAGCAGGAGGGCTACGGCGGCAACGAGCGCCGGCCAGGAGCGGCGGACGTCCTCCAGACGGTCGCCGGAGTCCCCACCGCCCGGACAAAGCTCCTGCGCCGCGCTCATGGTTAGTCGGCCACGCCGTAGAGGCGGTCGCCCGCATCGCCGAGCCCGGGGACGATGTAGCCGTTCTCGTCGAGGCGCTCGTCGAGACCGGCGACGACGAGGGTGACGGGCACGCCGACCTCCGCCATCTCCCGCTCGATCCGCTCGATGCCCTCCGGGGCGGCGAGCAGGCACACGGCGGTGATGTGGTCGGCCCCGCGCCTCACCAGGAAGTGGATGGCCGCGGCGAGGCTGCCGCCGGTCGCGAGCATCGGGTCGAGCACGTAGCACTGGCGCCCGGACAGGTCGTCGGGCAGCCGCTCGGCGTAGGTGTCGGCCTCGAGCGTCTCCTCGTTGCGCACCATCCCGAGGAAGCCGACCTCGGCCGTGGGCAGCAGTCGCTGCATGCCCTCGAGCATGCCCAGGCCCGCGCGCAAGATCGGCACGACGAGCGGGCGCGGGTCGGCGAGCCGGACGCCCTGCGCCTGGGCGACCGGCGTCGTCACCTCCACGGTCTCGACCCGGACGTCGCGCGTGGCCTCGTAGGCCAGCAGCGTCACCAGCTCGTCCGCGAGCCGACGGAACGTGGGGGAGTCGGTGGACGCGTCGCGCAGCACCGTGAGCTTGTGGGAGACGAGCGGGTGGTCGGCGACGTGGACGTGCATGACGTCGAGCCTAGTGCCAGCGTCGTCCGCCCCCACGATGCGGAACCCCGTCGCCCGTTCCGGGCGCGAGAAGGGGCCACCACGTCCCGGATCGTGGGGACTTCTGTCGTCGGGCTAGGCGAGGACGCGGTCGTACCAGGGGCCGGCGAGCACGCCGTCGGGGTCGAGGCGTCGGCGCAGCGCCTCGAAGTCGGGCAGACGCGGGTAGAGGCCGCGCACGTCGAGCGCGAAGTGCTTGCCCCAGTGCGGGCGCGGCGTGAACGGCTCCAGCGCGTGCTCGACCACGAGCGCCGCGGCCGAGGAGAGCGTGAGGTCGGCCGTCCAGGTGAAGTGGAAGGAGCAGGTGTCCTGGCCCGACTGGGGGCTCAACCAGAGGTCGTCGGCCGCGACCGCGCGGATCTCCGACGTCAGCAGGGCGGAGTCGAGCAGGTGCCCGACCTCCTGCAGGGCGCGAACGGCCGCGGGTCCGTGCTGGGCCGCCAGGTGGTACTCCGACTGCACCTCGTCGCCCGCGCTCGGCAGGAACCCCGGCCGGAAGTGCGGCAGCCGCTCCACCCACGGCCCGGGCACGCCCTGCTGGGCCGTGCAGTGCACCGGGTCGAGGCCGGGGATCGGGTGCAGCTCCTCCGTGGCCGGCGCCAGCCCGAGCGTCTCCCACCCCGGGGCGGGGTCGGGGTCGCCGTCGCGCCACTTCACCCACACGTGGCTGGGCGCGTCGTCCCAGCGGGTGAAGACGCTGACGCTGCGGCCGAGGCGGTGCAGGTCGGCGAGCCGGTCGGGCAGGCTCGCGACGTCGGCGTCGGGGAGCACCACCTGGCGGTGGTCGACAGCGGGCACGGCGTCGAGCTCGAGCGCCGTGACCACGCCGAGGAGGCCGAGGTTGACGACCACGCCGTCGAAGTCCGGGTCGCCGCGGCGGACGGTCGCGACGTCGCCAGGGGTGAGCACCAGCTCGACCGCCCGAACCTGCGTGGCGAGGTTGCCGGTCCGCGTGCCCGACCCGTGCGTCGCGGTCGCGACCGCGCCGGCGACGTTCAGGTGCGGCAGCGAGGCCAGGTTGGCCAGGGCCAGCCCGTGCGGCGCGAGCTCCTCGGCCAGCCGTGCGTGGGTCAGGCCGGCGCCGACCCGCACGGCGGCTCCGTCGTCCAGCACGTCGACGGTGTCGAAGGCCGTCAGTGCGACGGCCTCGGCCCCGTCGGCGACGTCGTTGAAGGTGTGGCCGGTGCCCACCGGGCGCAGGCGCGGGGTGGTCGTGACCAGGCGGCGCAGCGCGTCGAGGTCGGCGGGACGGTGCTCGGCGGCGAAGTGGTACGGGACGGTGCCGGACCAGCTGCTCCGGCGCGGGGTGGTGGTCACACCGCATCCTCCCATGGGAGGCGGCCATTGTGAGCGCTCACAATTTCTTCGTCGAACTGCTTGACGCGGTGTGTTGTGAGCGTTAACAATCAGGCATCAGTGATGCAGGTCACGTGCCAGCGTCGCCAGTGTGTCCGGTTGTCCGCCCGCCACACGAGCCCCCCGCAGGTGCCGTCCCGGCGCCGAACCAGATGGAGGAAAGCAGTGTTCAAGAAGGTCATCACGGTCGCAGCAGGCCTGGCCCTGCTCGGTGGCATGACGGCGTGCGGCAGCAGCTCGGACGGCGGCAACGGCGGATCCGGCGGCGACGGACTGACCATGGGCTTCGCCCAGGTCGGTGCCGAGAGCGGCTGGCGCTCCGCCAATACGACGTCGATCCGCGAGACGGCGAAGAAGGACGGCGTCGACCTCAAGTTCTCCGACGCCCAGCAGAAGCAGGAGAACCAGATCAAGGCGATCCGCTCCTACATCCAGCAGAAGGTCGACGTCATCGCCTTCAGCCCGGTCGTCGAGACCGGCTGGGACGCGGTGCTGCAGGAGGCCAAGCGGGCCAAGATCCCGGTCATCCTGACCGACCGCGCCGTCGACTCCGACGACGACTCGCTCTACGTCACCTTCCTCGGCTCCGACTTCGTCGAGGAGGGCGAGAAGGCCGGCCAGTGGCTCGTCGACAACGCCCAGGACGCCGACGTCGACAAGAACGGCGACGTGAACGTCGTCGAGCTGCAGGGCACCACGGGTGCCGCGCCGGCCATCGACCGCAAGAAGGGCTTCGAGGACGTCACGTCGTCCGACGACGCGATCAAGATCATCGCCTCCCAGACGGGCGACTTCACGCGCGACGGCGGCAAGAAGGTCATGGAGGCGTTCCTGCAGTCCCACGACGACATCGACGTCGTCTACGCGCACAACGACGACATGGGTCTCGGCGCGATCGAGGCGATCGAGGCCGCCGGCAAGAAGCCCGGCACGGACATCAAGATCATCACGGTCGACGCCGTGAAGGACGGGATGACCGCGCTGAGCGAGGGCAAGATCAACTTCATCGTCGAGTGCAACCCGCTGCTCGGGCCCCAGCTCATGGAGCTGGCGAAGAAGGTCGTGGCCGGTGAGGACGTGCCGAAGCGGGTCGTCACCGAGGAGACGACGTTCACGCAGGACCAGGCGAAGCAGGTGCTGGCCGACCGCCAGTACTGAGCCTGCCCGTGACGGGGCGGGGTCGCTGCCACGACCTCGCCCCGTCCCACCCCGACCGTCCCGTCCGCTCGACCGTGAGGAGCACGTCATGAGCGCAGGAACCGCCGCCGCGAGGGCCGAGACCCCCGCTGCCCGACCCGCTCCGCGCGCCGACAGCGCGGTGGAGCCCGTGGTCGAGCTGACCGGCATCGAGATCGGCTTCCCCGGCGTCAAGGCGCTCGACGGCGTGAGCCTGCGACTCCTGCCAGGGGAGGTGCACGCGCTCATGGGCGAGAACGGCGCCGGCAAGTCGACGCTGATCAAGGCGCTGACCGGCGTCTACGCCATCGACGCCGGATCCCTCAAGGTCGACGGCCAGGAGCACCGGTTCTCCGGCCCGGCCGAGAGCCAGGCCGCGGGGATCAGCACGGTCTACCAGGAGGTCAACCTCTGCACCAACCTCACGGTCGCCGAGAACATGCTCCTCGGACGTGAGCCGCGACGGCTCGGCCGCATCCACACCCGGGCCATGAACCGCCGGGCCGCGGAGGTGCTCGCGCGGCTCGGTCTCGACGTGGACCCGACCTCGACCCTCGGCAGCCACCCGATCGCCGTGCAGCAGCTCGTCGCTATCGCGCGGGCCGTCGACGTCGACGCCAAGGTGCTCGTGCTCGACGAGCCGACGTCGAGCCTGGACGCCGACGAGGTCCGCGTGCTCTTCGACGTCGTGCGCTCCCTGCGCGACCAGGGCGTCGCGGTGCTCTTCGTCTCGCACTTCCTCGACCAGGTCTTCGAGCTCTCCGACCGGATGACGGTGCTGCGCAACGGTCGGTTCGTCGCCGAGCACCGGACGGCGGAGATCACGCAGCTCGAGCTCGTGCAGGAGATGATCGGCCGCGAGCTGGAGGTGCTCGAGCGGCTCGACCGCCAGCCCGCCGACCCGGCCGCTCCCGCCGCCGAGCCCGTCCTCAAGGTCGTCGGCCTGGGCCGCTCGGGCGAGCTCGAGGCCACCGACCTCGCCCTGCACGAGGGGGAGGTCGTCGGCGTGGCCGGGCTGCTCGGCTCTGGTCGCACCGAGCTGGCGCGACTCCTCGTCGGCGCCGACGTCGCCGACCGCGGCGAGGTGCAGGTGCAGGGCCGGACCCGCCCCTGGCGCTCCCCGCGCCAGGCCATCGACGCCGGCGTCGCGTTCTCCAGCGAGGACCGTCGGGCCGAGGGCGTGGTCGGCGACCTGACCGTCGCCGACAACATGATCCTCGCGCTGCAGGCCACGCGAGGCTGGCTGCGCCCCGTGCCGCAGCGCACCAAGGACGAGCTCGTCCGCCGCTACATCGAGGCCCTCGACATCCGACCGGCCGACCCGAACGCCCTCATGCGCAACCTCAGCGGCGGCAACCAGCAGAAGGTGCTGCTGGCCCGCTGGCTGATCACCGAGCCGCGGCTCCTGGTCCTCGACGAGCCGACCCGCGGCATCGACGTGGGCGCAAAGGCGCAGATCCAGCAGCTCGTCGCCGAGCTGGCCGCCGACGGGATGGCCGTCGTGTTCATCTCCGCGGAGCTCGAGGAGGTGCTGCGGCTCGCCGACCGCGTCGTCGTCATGCGCGACCGCCGCAAGGTGGCCGAGCAGGTCAACGACGGCCTCGAGGTCTCCGACGTGCTCCGCACCATCGCGGGTGCCGGCGAGTCCGCCGTGGCGCTCGAGGTCGTCCCCGACGCCGAGGAGGCTCCCCGTGCCTGACGTCCGTGCGCTCCTGCGCAGCTCTCTCGTGTGGCCCGTCGTGGCCCTGCTCGCCCTCGTGGCGCTCAACGTCGTCGTCAATCCCGGCTTCCTCTCGGTGCGCCTGCAGGACGGCCGGCTCTACGGGAGCGTCATCGACATCCTGCGCAACGGGGCTCC
>NZ_LUNF01000192.1:0-9429 GCF_001626145.1 Aeromicrobium sp. REDSEA-S32_B7 | reverse complement strand
GGTCGCGCGCTCGCCGGGACGTCGCTCGTGGTGGAGGAAGCCGGCGTCGGCGAGGCTGCGCGTGGCGTTGGAGACCGACCCCGTGCTCACGTCGAGGTCGGCGGCGATCTGGGCGGCCGTGACGCCGTCGGACTCGTCGAGGAGCAGGTACGCGGCGATCCGTCCCTCGGTGCGCGAGGCGCCCCGCGACGTCCACGCGCGGGCGAAGGACTCGATGAACTCGGCTCGACGAGCGCCGCTGATCGTCATCGGACCAGGGTAGGTGCAGGCGGGGGCGTCGGCTCGTCCGCGCGGGCGAGGAACGGGGACGCGGGCAGCAGGTGAACACCGCGTGTCCTTTCTTGACTCGTTCAAGAAAGCCGGTAGAGTCGAGGTCATGCCGCACCTCGACGTCGCCGAGCTCCTCCGCGGGGTCGGTCTGCGTGTCACCCGTCCACGGGTGGCCGTGCTGGAGGCGCTCGAGCGGCTGCCGCACGCCGACACCGGCGACGTCATCGACGCCGCGCGGCGAGACGTCCCCGACGTCTCGCACCAGGCGGTCTACGACTCGCTGGCCGCGCTCACCGAGGCCGGTCTCGTGCGTCGTATCCAGCCGCACGGCCACACGGCCCGGTACGAGCGGCGCGTCGGCGACAACCACCACCACGTCGTGTGCCGCACCTGCGGCACCATCGCCGACGTCGACTGCGCGACGGGGGAGGCGCCCTGCCTCGTCCCGTCGCAGGACCACGGCTTCGTCATCGACGAGGCCGAGGTCATCTTCTGGGGCACCTGCCCCGCCTGTGCGCGCGCCGGGTCGGCCGAGACTCCGCGCGATCCCCAGACTCCCGCGCCCGCCTGAGGGCAGCGGTCCGCACCGTCCACCCACCTGAGAGGAACATCGTGAGCGAGCACGACAAGCCGAACGCCGAAGTCGGCGAGATGAACGACCCCCTGGAGGCCAAGGGTGCGCCGGAGGGCCAGTGCCCCGTCGCGCACGACAGCCTGCCGTACCCGACGCGCCAGGACGCCAACAAGGTGTGGTGGCCCGAGGGCCTGAACCTCAAGATCCTCGCGAAGAACCCGTCGGTCGCCAACCCGCTCGGCGACGACTTCGACTACGCCGCGGCGTTCGAGTCGCTCGACCTCGCCGAGGTCAAGCGCGACATCGAGCAGGTCCTCACGACCTCGCAGGACTGGTGGCCCGCCGACTTCGGGCACTACGGCGGTCTCATGATCCGCATGGCGTGGCACAGCGCCGGCACCTACCGCGTGCACGACGGCCGTGGCGGCGCGGGCGCCGGTCAGCAGCGCTTCGCCCCGCTGAACAGCTGGCCCGACAACGGCAACCTCGACAAGGCCCGCCGTCTGCTCTGGCCGGTCAAGAAGAAGTACGGCAAGAACCTCTCCTGGGCCGACCTCATCGTGCTCACCGGCAACGTGGCGCTGGAGTCCATGGGCTTTGAGACCTTCGGCTTCGCCGGCGGTCGTGAGGACGTGTGGGAGCCGGACGCCGACGTGTACTGGGGCCCGGAGACCGAGTGGCTCGGGGACGAGCGCTACTCCGGCGACCGTGAGCTCGAGCGCCCCCTCGCCGCCGTGCAGATGGGCCTCATCTACGTCAACCCCGAGGGCCCCAACGGCGAGCCCGACCCGCTGGCCGCGGCCCGCGACATCCGCGAGACGTTCGGCCGCATGGCCATGAACGACGAGGAGACCGTCGCCCTCATCGCCGGCGGCCACACGCTCGGCAAGACCCACGGTGCGGCCGACCCCGAGAAGTACGTCGGCGCCGAGCCCGAGGGCGCGTCGCTGGAGGAGCAGGGCCTGGGCTGGAAGAACTCCTTCGGCGCCGGCCACGGCAACGACACGATCACGTCGGGCCTGGAGGTCACCTGGACGCGCACGCCCGTCCAGTGGTCCAACGACTACTTCGAGCTGCTCTTCGGCTACGAGTGGGAGCTGACCAAGAGCCCCGCCGGCGCCTGGCAGTTCGAGGCCAAGGACGCCGAGGCGATCATCCCCGACGCCCACGGCGGCCCGAACCGCAAGCCGCGCATGCTCGTCACCGACGTGGCGCTGCGCGTCGACCCGGCCTACGAGCAGATCTCGCGCCGCTACAAGGACGACCCGGCCGCGTTCGCCGACGCGTTCGCGCGAGCCTGGTTCAAGCTCACGCACCGCGACATGGGCCCGAAGGACCGCTACCTCGGCCCCGAGGTCCCGGCGGAGACGCTGATCTGGCAGGACCCGCTGCCCGAGGCGACGGGCGCCCCGCTCGACGCCGCGGCGATCGCGGACCTCAAGCAGCGTGTCGCCGACTCCGGCCTGAGCGTGACCGACCTGGTCGGCACCGCGTGGGCGTCGGCCTCGACGTTCCGCAGCAGCGACAAGCGCGGTGGCGCCAACGGTGCACGGGTGCGCCTCGAGCCGCAGGTCGGCTGGGAGGTCAACAACCCGGGCGAGCTGCGTCGTGTCCTCGGCGTGCTCGAGGGCATCCAGGCGGAGTCGGGGACCTACGTCTCCCTCGCCGACCTCATCGTCCTCGCGGGCGGTGTCGGCATCGAGCTGGCCGCGAAGGCGGCCGGTCGCGAGCTGGAGGTGCCGTTCACGCCGGGCCGTGTCGACGCGACCCTCGAGCACACCGACGTCGAGTCCTTCGAGTGGCTCGAGCCGCGGGCCGACGGGTTCCGCAACTACCTCGGCAAGGGCAACCGGCTGCCGGCGGAGCACCTGCTGCTGGACCGCGCGAACCTGCTCGGGGTCAGCGCCCCGCAGCTGACCGCGCTGGTCGGCGGTCTGCGGGTGCTGGGCGCCACGTACGACCGGTCGACGCTCGGTGTCCTCACCGACGCCCCGGGCACGCTCACGAACGACTTCTTCGTGAACCTGCTCGACATGGACGTCACGTGGACGTCGGTGGACCCCGAGGCCGGGATCTACGAGGGCCGCGACGCCGCCGGCGCCGTCCGCTGGACGGGCAGCCGCGCCGACCTGGTCTTCGGCTCGAACTCCGAGCTGCGGGCCGTGGCCGAGGTGTACGCGAGCGATGACGGCGCCGACGCGTTCGTCGAGGAGTTCGTGGGCGCCTGGGTCCAGGTCATGGAGGCCGACCGCTTCGACCTGCACCGCTGACGCACCCTGCACGCACAGGAGGGCCCGGACCGCGACGGTCCGGGCCCTCCTGCGTCGTCAGTCGGAGGCGGAGCGGCGCAGCAGCGGGGAGAGGACGAGGGTGACCGCGAGCGACGCCGTCGCGAACACCGAGATCGCAGCCCCCGGGCCGACCAGCTCGGCCAGTGCTCCGGCAGCCAGGGCGCAGACGCCCTGGCCGGCCGTCCGCCCGGACGCCTCCAGGCCCTGGACCTGGCCGGCTCGCTCGTCGGGCGTGGCCTCGACCAGGCGTTCCTGCAGGTGGAGCGACGCCGAGAAGCCGAGGCTGGCGACGAAGGCCAGGACGGTCGCGAGCTGCCACGGGAGGACGAGCACGAAGAAGAGGTAGGGAACGGCGAGGAGCAGTCGTTGGGCGACGTTGATCCGACCCCGCCCGCGACGGGAGACGAAGCGACCCACGACCAGGTCGCCGACCATCATGCCCGCTGCCCCCGCCGCCAGCAGGAAGCCGGCGTGCGTGCCGGCGTAGGGGATGAACAGGCTCTCCGCACCGACGACCAGACCGTTCGGCACCCACAACGCGAGGAGGAGGACGCGCGTCCGTGGCTGGCGCAGGACCCAGGCGTTGACGGCGTGGGTGCTGCCGAGGGCCGAGCGGGTACCTCGTGCGCTCCGGGTGCCTGCGTCGGTGGGGGGCCGGCCCGCGGGGGACCGAGGGGGCAGCCTGCGGACGCAGAGGACCACCGCGACCGCGGCCAGGGCCATGAGCGCGGCCAGCGCGCAGAACACCGTGGGAGCGTTCGCGACGCGGACGAGGAGCGCACCGAACGCGTACCCGGTCACCTGGACCGCCCCGTTGGTGAGGTTGAGCAGGCTCCTCGCCGGCGCGTAGCCCGCCCGACCGACCGTCAGGCTCACCAGGCCGAGTCGGATGCCTGCACTCAGGGCGGTCAGGGCGCCGCTCAGGAGCAGCAGCGCGAACCGTGCCCAGAGAGGGACGGGCAGGGCCTGTGCCCCGATCGTGACCGCGATCCCGACCTGCAGCAGCGTCATCGTGCGACGCGGTGCCCGCGTGTCGGCGACCGACATGAGGCTCGCCGCGCTCACCAGGTTGGCCAGCGAGGGCGCGAAGATCGCGAACGACGTGAGGAACGGCGATCCCGTCTCCTCGTTCACGATGGTGCCGAGGTAGAGACCGCTCACGGACGTCGCCAGGACGGTGCACACCTGGGTGAGGAACAGACCCGCGAACTGGGGATCACGCAGCAGCGAGGTGTAGGACCGCGGCGGGACCTCGTCGGCGCGTGCTGGCTGCCGGTCGGCCGTGTCCGCTCCCGTCTCCGCGACGTCCGGTCGTCGGCGGTGTCCTCGTCGCGTCACCGGCGGTCCGTCTTTCGGGTTGTGTCGGCGCCGCGGGCGCGGCCGTCCGCCCTGTCCCGGCAGAACGAGCCGAAGGCCTCGGCGACCGCGGGGAGTGCAGACTCGACGCGGGCGCGAGGCGGCGGCCCGGAGCGCACCAGGCACTGGACCAAGGTGCTGCGCCCGCCCGCGACCGTCGCATCGGCCGTGTCGAGCACCCGCTCGAGATCGACCTCGTCGCCCGACACCAGCGCCGGACGGGTGTAGCCGGCGGCATCGGCCAGGTCCCTGATGCGGCGACGGCTCGAGGGGACCGCCTGGGAACCGGTGGACGCGTACGCAGCATCGTCGGCGACGAGGTGGAGGATCGGGCAGCCCGTGGTCTCCTGCTCCAGCAACAACCCGTGCAGACCCATGAGCACCGCACCGTCGCCGTCGAGCACCACCGGCGCGCGCTCCGGGTCCGACCACCGCGACGACACACCACGCGCGATCGCGGCCGCCATGCCCATGCTGCCGACCATGTAGAAGTGGTTCGGCGCACCGGGGCGCAGTCCGTAGGCGATGCGGGAGACGTAGCCCGTCGTGAGGACGATCGGCCGGTCCTCGTACCTCTCCACGACGTGCGCGACGAGCTCGTCCTTGGTCAGGCACGGCAGGTCGGGGCGGAGCGTCTCCCGAGGGCCGACCGGGTCGAGCCGGTGGAGCGGAGCCCGTGAGCCGGGCTCGTCGAGCGCGACGCAGGGGACGCGCCACGCATCGAGGAGCGTCCGGGTCACAGCGCCCATGCCGCGGTTCTCGGCCGTGTGGTCGACCCCGGTGCCGCGCAGGCTCACGACGAGCGTCACTGGCAGCTCGAAGGCGCAGACCAGGGACGCCATGACGTTCACGCAGCTCCCGAAGCCCGAGTTCTGCATCAGCACGACCGGCCGTCCCCCGGCGAGCGCCTGGCCCGCGGCGAAGGCGAGCGCGGTGTCCTCCCGCGAGATCGTCGTCAGCGTCACCCGAGGATCGTTCTCCGCCTGGGTCCACAGCGGCGCGAGGATGCCGCAGGGCGTGCCGACGTGGGACGTCGCGCCGTCCGCGACGAGGTCCTCGTAGAGGGCTGCTGCCGAGGCTGCGAAGCCCGATGGCTCCGCGACGCCGGGCGGGCGGGGCGGCGTCGTCGGTGGTGCCGTGGTCGAGTTCATGGTGTCTCCTCGCGGGGTGCGATGGCGGTCTCGTAGGCGTTGAACCCTTCGCGGCTCACCACGCCGAAGGTGTCGTCAGGTCGGAAGCGGGCCCACCCGCTCCCGGCGCGACGACCGAACAGGAAGTAACTGACGATGGGGCGCGTCCGCAGCAGCTCCACCTCGTCCTCCGCAGGCCCGTGGCTCATCCACACCTCCTGGAGCGACGGCTCGACGTACCGCTGCACCACGGAGTCGGTGTCACGGACCGCCGCCTCGACGGCGTCGGACCACCCCGCCGCTGTCGTGTCGCGGCCGACGGTGACCTGGAGGCCCTGCATGCCGATGCCCTTCTTCAGGACGAGGTCGTCCTGGTGAGCCAAGGCGTAGGTGCCGAGCGCGCCGCGGGAGCCGTCGGGCAGGGAGGTGTCCCGGTCCCCGGTCACCCGCGACCAGGGCACGTACCGGTCGACCAGCTCGCGTTCGCGCGCGGTCATCCAGGGCAGTCCTTCCGAGAGCCAGGCGAGGGTCTTCTTGTTGGCGAGGAACGACGACGTCTGGGAGGTGAGCAGCCACGAGCCACGGTCGAGCCACTCCCGGACGGGCGTCAGGTCGATGCCGAGCTCGGCCCACTCGGGGACCGTGAACATCCTGAGGCTGAGCGGGTGCGAGACGGCGCCTGCCGGGAGCGACTCGAGCAGAGGCACGAGGCCCTCCGGCTCCGCGAAGTCGCCCTGCAGGCCGGCGCGGTCCAACGCGGCGACCTCCAGGTCGAAGATCTTGGTGCTGTCGGTGTGCTTGAGGTCGCGCACCGAGCCCAGCACCAGCACGCGTGGCTCGAGGCCGCATGCGCGGACCACGTCGGCGAAGGTGCGCGCGCGATCGTCGTACGGGTCGCTCCAGTCCCAGGTGACCCCCTCGTCCCGTGCGTAGACGTCGGAGAGCGCGCTCTGCAACGTGCTCAGCTCCGGCACACCACCGACGGCGCCGCTCACGTTGAACTCCAAGATCTGGGGGCCTGCGTCCGTGACCACGAAGTCCGGACGCGCGAAGACGTCGCAGAAGCGGTCCTCGAACTGCTGGTCCCGGCTGAACAACGGGTAGTCCTCCGCCGTGGTCCCGAAGGCCTCCATCCGCGCCTGCGTGCTGTCGCCGAGGTCGAGGACAGTGCGACGCGACAGGTCGAGGAGAGCGAGACCGGCCCGCTGGACCTCGCGCTCGGTCGCCCGCGGCAGGACGACGGGGGAGAGCGGGCATCCCTCGCGCGGCGGGATGCCGGTGTCCGCGGTGCCCTCCCGGACGGTCCCGCGGACGAGCTCCAGGGGTGCCGACGGTCGTGGGGGCGTGATCATGATGCTTCCTCTCCTCGGTCCGGGTCGAGAGCTCGTCCGGTGACGGCGGTGCACCGCAGCTCCGACGTGACGGGTCCGTCGCCCCAGTCCACCCACAGTCCTGCGCGGGACGGGAACATCTCCTGGACCACCACGTCCTCGCTCGTGTCGCGGCACAGCGCCGCGAAGGCCTTCACGAGGAGCGGGCTGTCGAGGTCCACGAACACGGGCTTCGGCTCGTCGGCGCTCTTCGCGTAGACGTGCGCGGGCATGCCGTGGTCGCGTCGGAGCTGCTGGACGGCGAGGAACTGGGTGGTGGGGGACCCGGGAGCCACCGTCCGCGGATCGACGGCCCACGTCTCCCGCTGCACGACGGCGGGCCCGAGCTCGAGTCGAGGGAGGTGGCGTTCCGTCCCGAGGGGAAGGAGCGGTGCCCCGTCGCGCTGCGGGAACCCGAACACGGCGAAGGGGTTGATCTCCACCCCGGACCACGCGAGGGGCAGCGTCACGAGCCGCAGGTCCTCCGGACGCCCCTGCTCGCGCAGGGCGAGTCCCCGGGGGGTGCGCACGACCAGCAGCTCGTCGAGGCGGAGGCGGGTCGAGGGTCGCGGGCTCGGGTCCTGCAGCTCGAGGTCGACGAGGTCCAGCGGCTGACGCAGGAACGTCTTGTTGCGGTGCGCGAGACACACGTCGACCAGTCGCTCCGACGGACCCACGAGCTGTCGGTACGCCGCCAGGACCGTGTCAGGGAGCTCGGGCGCGTGGCTGGCGAGGAAGGGCCCGAAGAGTCCGTGCGTGAGGTTGTCCTCGTCGGCGTGCAGGTCACCGACCACGAGACGGAACCGACCCGCGTCCAGGTCGCCGGCACTGCCGGCGTGGATCATCACGTCCGGGTTGCAGATCGCCGGCCCGCGCACGGGCGTCCCGGCGCTCGCCTCGTCCAGGAACCGGTGGATCACGCCCGGGTCGAGGACCTGTCGCGCGGCGAGCGGGTCCAGGTCGAGAACGGCGCGGAGGCGCTCGTCGGAGCGCAGCGCGCTGCTGCTGACCTCGTGCGCGATCGACTCCAGACCCGCCGCGTCGTCCAGGAGTGCGCGGACGTACGTCTCGACGCTCACGCTGGACGAGGCGAAGGTGTGGTCGAACCACGCGGCGAAGGCGGCGACCTGGGCCTGGTGGGCCAGGTGCGCCCGGGCCATGAACAGCTCGAGGACCGGTTGCAGGGCGTCCTCGAGCAGCGCGTGGGCCCGAGCGCCGGTCCTGAGCTCCTCGAGCGGTCCGATGCACTCCTCGTGCACGAAGCTGCGGTCGCTGTAGAAGGTCGCCGCCCGAGCAGGTCGTCGGACCTGACGGACGATCGACCGCACTGCGTCGTTCACCGCCGTCAGCGCCGCGTCGTCGTCCGGTGCGGGGCGTACGCCGAAGGCACGCACCGCCGCGCCGCACTCGTGCAGCAGGCTCGACGCCGCATGGTCGGGTGGTACCGCTGCGAGCAGGTGGGGGAGCGGGTCGGGCTCGCCGTAGGGCACGTGCGGCCCGACCTCGAGCGCGCGATCGCGGTAGAGCGCGTCCAGGTCCGTCCCGCTGACACCTCGCCGACGCGCCATGCGCTCGACGTCGCGGACCGTCACCTCCCGCGCGTCCCGCGCACGTTGCAGCAGGTCGACCAGCAGGGCGTGCTGTCCGCCGGTCAGGTGCAGAGGTGTGACGGTCGCGACGTCGTGCAGTCTGCTCGCGCGGCGGGTGTGGTCCAGCTCCACCATCCACGTGCGCACCGAGTCGTCGCCGGGCGGCAGGTCGGACGGACGGACGACGGCGGGCGAGACGCGGACCGGCAGGTGGGGGCGGAGGGTGGCGTCGTCGCGGAGCGTCTCGCAGATCTCGTACGTCGCTCGACGCGACAGGAGAGGGAGGCGGTGGCGTTCTCCCGAGAGACGCAGCCCGGTGGCGCCACGGTGCACGCTCCCCGGGGCGAAGGGCCCGTGGTGGCTCGCCGTGTCGTTCTTGGCGCAGCAGCGTTGCAGGTACAGGGCGAGGGTGTCGACGTGCCGTCGATCCCGTCGAGTGAGGTCGTCCGGGGGCGTCCGGTCGAGCCACGGCCGGAGTCGGGCCCAGAGGTCCTCGTTCGACAGCATCACCGTGGCACGCAGCAGGGGGTCGTCGGCGAACTCCCGGTGCAGACGTGACCCGGTGGCGGCGCAGCTCGTCGCGTGCGCGTTCTCGTACTCCCGCTCGGCCTCGGTGACCAGACGGGCCGCCTGCTCGCCGCTGAGGGCACCACACTCGCCGGCTCGTCGACCGCGAGCCGCGTCCTGGCGGGCACGACGCGCCTCGAGCACCGCCAGGGCAGCACTCGTCACGGCCGTGTCCTGCAGGACGTCGAGGCGGTCGAACGCGAACCCCGCCATGCGCACGACGCTGTGGGGAAGCAGCCGCCAGCGGAGGGACGTCTCGGTGGGCGGGTCCGAGGGTCGCCC
>NZ_LUNF01000191.1:0-8374 GCF_001626145.1 Aeromicrobium sp. REDSEA-S32_B7 | reverse complement strand
TCGTAGGTGCGGCCGACCCAGCCGCCGAAGACGCGACCGACGAGGATCCAGGCGGGGATCGCGATGAGCAGGCCGAGCAGGACCACCAGGCCGACGTCGGCGCCGAGCAGGCCCGACGCGGCGACCGGACCGGGGTGGGGCGGGACGAAGATGTGCATGACCGAGAAGGCGACGGCGGCCGGGAAGGCGTAGGTCAGCACCGAGCCACCGAGGCGGCGGGCGACGGCGAAGATGATCGGCAGCATCACGACCAGGCCGGCGTCGAAGAAGATCGGGAAGCCCATCAGCAGCGAGGCGATGCCCAGGGCCAGGGGCGCGCGGTCCTCGCCGAAGCGCTGCACCAGCGCGTCGGTCAGCACCTGGGCGCCGCCGCTGAGCTCGAGCATCCGCCCGAGCATCGCGCCGAGGCCGACGAGCAGCGCGACCGAGGCGAGCGTGCCGCCGAAGCCCGAGAGCATGGTGGGCACCACCGCCTCGAACGGGACGCCCGCGGCCAGCGCGGTCAGTGCGCTGACGAGCACCAGGGCGAGGAAGGCGTGCACGCGGGCGCCGATGATCAGCACCAGCAGCACCGCCACAGCGGCGGCGGCAAGCCCGAGGAGGCCGGCGGTCGGCAGCTCCCAGGTCAGCTCGAGTTCGGTCATGGGGTGGTGCTCCTGCTTCTCTGAGGTTGCTTCTGCGTGGTGGGGGTGATCAGGCGTTCAGGTCGCGGGCGACCGTGGCCACGAGGGCCTCGACGGTGGCTTGGACGTCGACGCGGACGCCGGGCTCGTCGGGGTCCAGCGGCAGTCCGGCGAACGAGGCGGGGATCGTCATGCCGTCACTTCCTCTCGGGTGCGGCGTAGGAAGGCCAGGGCGTCGAGCCCGACCGCGCAGGAGTCGTCCACGTCGGCGTCGACGCTCTCGGGCTTGCCGGCGAGCACCACGTGGCGCGCGCCGGCCTCGCGCAGGGCCGCGACGAGGTCGCCACCCCACTCGGCGTACAGCGGGTCGGGGCCCGCGAGGCAGACGACGGCGGGGGCGTCGGCCTGCCGGTAGGCCTCGACGACGGCCTCGACGCCGTCGGTCGCGCCGGCGGTGACGGTGTCGATGCCGCCGGCGGCGAACAGGTTCGCGGCGAAGGTCGCGCGCGCGGTGTGCTGCGCGACGCGGCCGAGGGTCGCGAGGAAGACGGGCTGCGCGGCGCGGTCGTCGCGCATGGCCTCGAACTCGCGGGCGTACCGCAGCACCGGCTGGGTGCGGCCGTACGGGCGCCGCTGCGGCAGCTCCTCGTGCAGGTTCGGGAACTCCGAGACGCCCGTGACGGGACGCTTGCGGCGGGCGATGTCGAGGGCGCGGTCGGAGACCGTCTGCTCGACCTTGGGCCACAGGACCTCCAGCGCCGCGACGAGACCACCGTCGGACGCGGCGGCGTCGAGCTCGCCGAACAGCTCCCAGGCGGAGCGGGCGAGGTCGTCGGTGAGCTTCTCGACGGCGTGCGAGCCGCCGGCGGGGTCGGTCACCCGCGCCACGTGCGACTCGCTGATGAGCAGGCTGGACGTGTTGCGCGCGATGCGCCGGCTGAACGCCTCGGGCAGGCCGAGCGGCTCGTCGAACGGCAGCACGGTCACGCTCGTGGCACCGCCGACGCCGGCGGCGAACGTCGCCACGCAGGTGCGCAGCATGTTCACGTACGGGTCGTAGGAGGCCATCATCGGCCGCGACGTGACCACGTGCTGACGCTGGCCGCGTCCGGTCTCGGCGACACCGCTCAGCTCGAGGAGCCGGGCCCAGGTGCGGCGGGCGGCGCGCAGCTTCGCGATGGTCGGGAACTGCTCGTCGGTGGCGGCGAGCCGCACGTCGAGCTGGTCGGCGGCGGCGTCGACGTCGAGGCCGGCCTCGACGAGCAGCCGCAGGTAGGCGGCACCGGCGAGCAGGCTGTAGGCGAGCTCCTGCACGTCGGACGCGCCGGCGTCGTGCACGGCGGTGGCGTCGACGACGATGCCGCGCGCGCCGCGACGCTGCGCGAGGTGCGCCACCTCGACGGCCACCGCGGGGTCGGTGACCGCGCCCTCCAGGCCGATGCCCAGCACGGTGCGGGCGTGCGCGCCGAGCGGGTCGGCGCCGTAGCTGGTGCCGGGCGCGGGCGCCACGGCCTTGTCGTCGAGCACGGCGTCGAGCGCCTGGGCGGCGGCGAGCGGGTCGGTCGGGTCCTCCACCACGACGGGCGCGAGGTCGACGAAGACCGGCTCCAGGACGCGGGCGAGCGCGCTGGTCGGGACGGCGCCGTCGCCCACGCTGAGCCACAGCGAGTTGGCACCGTTCTCGAGGTCGGTGACGACCTGCTCGGCGGTGACGTCGGGGTCGGGGTCGGTGAACCAGGCCCGCACGTCCCAGCCGTCGAGCTCGCGGGTCGCCGCGCTGCCGCGCGTGAACGGCGCCTGGCCCGGGAGACCGGTCTCCGGCAGGTCGGCCGTGAGGGCCGGGGTGCCCAGCGGGGTCACGCCGATGCCGTCGAGCGTGCGGCGGGTCAGCAGACCCCACACGTCGGCGTCGGGGGCGTCGTCGGCGAGCTTCTTGGTCTTGCGCAGGACAGCAGCGGTGGCCTTCTCCCAGGCGGCGACGTCGGGGGCGACACCGTCGGCGAGGGGGACAGCGACCGTTGCCTCGGGGCCCACGCCGGAGCCGAGGTCGGATGCCATAGGGGGCATCGTAGGGCGGGCGTGTGAGCCCGGCCACCTCATGTGACGAACCCGACGGTGGCGGGCTGGAGCAGCCCTGGGAGGGCTGAGAGGATGGGGTGGTGAAGATCCCCGCCAGGTTGCTGCCCCAGGACGGACGATTCGGTTCGGGCCCCTCGAAGGTCCGCCCCGAGGCCCTCGCGGCGCTCGCCGCGACGGGGTCGTCGCTGCTCGGCACGTCGCACCGGGCGGCGCCGGTGAAGAACGTGGTCGCCTCCGTGCGACGTGGTCTGGGCGACCTGCTCGAGCTGCCCGACGGCTACGAGGTCGTGCTCGGCCTCGGCGGCTCCCACGCCTTCTTCGACGCCGCCGTGCACGGCCTGGTCGAGCGTCGCAGCCAGCACCTGGTGCACGGCGAGTTCAGCCGCAAGTTCGCGACGGCCGCCGCGCGGGCCCCGTTCCTGCAGGACCCCGACGTGCTCGAGTCGGCGCCGTCGACGCACCCCCTCCCCCGCGCGAACCCCGACGTCGACGTGTACGCCTGGGCCCACAACGAGACCTCGACGGGCGTCATGGTGCCGGTCGAGCGCGTGCCCGACGCCGACCCCGACGCCCTCGTCCTCGTCGACGCGACGTCGGCGGCCGGTGGCCTGTCGGTCGACGTCGCGCAGACCGACGTGTACTACTTCGCGCCGCAGAAGTCGTTCGCCTCCGACGGCGGGCTGTGGATCGCGGTCATGTCGCCCGCCGCCGTCGAGCGTGCGGAGCGCATCGCCGCCTCGGGCCGCTACGTGCCCGCCTTCCTCGACCTCCCCACCGCGATCGAGAACTCGCGCAAGGACCAGACGTACAACACGCCCGCCGTCGCCACGCTCGTGCTGCTCGACGAGCAGGTGCGCTGGCTGAACGAGCAGGGCGGCATGGACTTCGCGGCACGGCGCGTGCGCGACTCCAGCGCGCGGCTGTACGAGTGGGCCGAGGCCTCGACGTTCGCGTCGCCGTTCGTCACCGCCCCCACCGAACGCTCGTTCGTCGTGGGCACGATCGACCTCGACGCGTCGGTCTCGCAGAAGGACCTCACGGGCGTCCTCCGCGAGAACGGCGTCGTCGACCTCGACGGCTACCGGGGCCTCGGTCGCAACCAGCTCCGCGTCGGCATGTTCCCCGCCGTCGAGCCCGACGACGTCAGCGCCCTCACCGCCTGCATCGACTGGGTCGTCGAGCGCCTCTGACGAGCCCCCCGCACCCGAGCCTGTTTGCGTGGGGCCCCACGCAAACCAGCTCCGCCCCACGCAAACATCGCCCGCATCTGCGTGTTTGCGTGGGGCCCCACGCAAACGCGCACCGGACGGAGGGGTGGGTCAGGGGGCGACGACGGTGGCGCCGCGGTGCAGCTCGCGGTGCTCCTCGTAGATGCGGGCGTTGCGGTGCAACCCTTCGACCTCCGCGTCGCTGAGCTCACGGCGCACCTTGGCGGGTACGCCCGCGACGAGCGAACGGGGCGGCACCTGCATGCCGGCGGTCACGAGGGCTCCGGCAGCCACCAGCGACTCGCTGCCGATGACGGCCCCGTTCATGACGACGGCGCCCATGCCGACGAGACAGTGATCCTCGACCGTGGCGCCGTGCACGACGGCGTTGTGGCCGACCGACACCCCCTCGCCGAGCACCACGGGATGACCGCGGTCGACGTGGAAGGCGCAGCCGTCCTGCACGTTCGAGCGGGGGCCGACCGTGATCGGTTCGTTGTCGGCCCGCAGCACGGCGCCGTACCAGACGCTCGCACCCTCCTCGAGCAGCACGGAGCCCACCAGGGTGGCGTTCGGGGCTACGAAGGCGGTCTCGGCCACGCGCGGACGTCGGTCGTCACCCAGGTCGATCAGCATGACCCCGACCCTAGCCAGCGTGTCAGGTCAGCCAGCGGGTGATCGGGTCGATCGCGAAGTAGATGACGAACAGCGCCGTCACGACCCACATGAGGGGATGGATGGACGCGATCCGGCCACGCGTCACCCGCAGCACGACCCAGGCGATGAAGCCGGCGCCGATGCCCGCGGTGATGGAGTAGGTGAACGGCATGAGGACGATGGTGAGGAACGCCGGGATGGCGATGTCGGGATCGTCCCAGCTGATGCCCGTCACCTGCGACATCATGAGGAAGCCGACGAGCACGAGGGCGGGTACGGCGGCCTCGTTCGGGATGTGCTGCACGAGCGGCGCGAAGAACGTGGCCAGAAGGAACAGCACCCCGGTGACGATGCTCGCCAGTCCGGTGCGCGCACCGTCGCCGACGCCCGCCGCTGACTCGATGTAGGACGTGTTCGACGAGACGCCCGCCGCACCGCCGGCGGCCGCCGCGATGGAGTCGACGACGAGGATCCGCTGGGCGCCCTCGGGCGAGCCGCCCTCGTCGTTCAGGCCGGCCTCGGCGCCGATGGCCGTCATCGTGCCCATCGTGTCGAAGAAGTCGGCGAGCAGGAGGGTGAAGACCAGCAGCGACGCCGCGACGACGCCGACGCGCTCGAACGAGCCCAGCAGGGAGAACTGTCCCAGCAGGCTGAAGTCGGGCGTCTGGACGATGGTGTCGGGCAGCGACGGGACGTTGAGGTTCCAGCCCTTGGAGGTGGGATCGCCACCGCCGTCGGGGGTGTCGGTGATCGCCTGCACGACACCGGCGAGCACGGTGGTCGCAAGGATGCCGATGAGGATCGCGCCGGGCACGCCGCGCGCGTGGAGCGCGATCATGAGCAGCAGGCCGAGGCAGAAGACGAGCACGGGCCAACCGGCCAGCTCGCCGCCGATGCCGAGCCCGATCGGCGGCGCGGCGTTGCCGGTGGTGCGCACGAACCCGGCGTCGACGAGGCCGATGAGCGTGATGAAGAGCCCGATGCCGACGGCGATGGCTGTCTTGAGCTGCGCGGGGACGGCGTCGAAGACCGCCTTCCGGAAGCCGGTCAGCACGAGCAGGAGGATGACGAGACCCTCGATGACGACGAGGCCCATCGCGTCGGCCCACGTCATCTGCGACGCGACGGAGTAGGCGACGAAGGCGTTCAGGCCGAGGCCGGTGGCGATCGCGAGCGGGAAGTTCGCGACCGCGCCCATGAGGATGCTCAGCACGCCGGCGGCGAGGGCCGTGCACGCGGCGATGGTCGTGAAGCCCGACCCCGGCTCGCTGCCGCCGCCGAGGAAGTTCCCGTCGGCGTCCGGGACCCCGGCCAGGATGATCGGGTTCAGCACGATGATGTAGGCCATCGTGAGGAACGTGACGACCCCGCCACGCACCTCCCGGCCGACGCTGGAGCCGCGGGCGGCGATCTTGAAGTGGCGCTCGAGCACGGTCGTCATGGCCCGCAGCATGCCAGACCGCGGCGTCCGGCCCCGAGCCGTCCCCGTCTCGTGGACGTCCGGTCGCTGGGACCGGCTCAGTCGTCGTCGCGGCGCGTGATCCACACGCCGAACGCGGCGAGCAGCAGGACCGCGAGACCGCCGACGGCCACCGCGAACCAGGGGCGGCCCAGCTCGGTCGGCGCCGGTGCACTGGGCGTCGTCGCGGCGGCGGGCGTCGTCGCCGTGGGCGTAGGGGTGGCCGACGGCACGGCGGCGCCGGCCCGCTCGGCCGAGAAGCCGACGCGCTGCAGCTGCCAGGGGCTGCCCTCGCTGCCGATGAGGTAGGAGCCACCCGACGGCTCGAAGGCGAGCGTCTCGCCCTGGGGCTGCTCGGGCAGCGCCTCGGTGCGCACGAGGGAGAGGTCCGAGGCGTTCAGGACGGCGGCGGCGATGTAGTTGCGGACGACGACGTAGCGGCCGTCGGGGCTGGTCGAGGCGTCGGTCGCCATGAGGAGGGTCGGGTCGCCGACGGGCTCTGGCACGTTGGTGCGCTGCGTCGAGAGCGCGTCCGGGAAGCGGAGCACCTGGCCCGACAGCAGGTCCTTCGTCACGAGCAGGAACCGGCCGTCGCCGTCGACGGCGAGCGACTCGACGTCGTGCGGGCCGTCGGAGTAGCCCACCGGGTAGCGGGTCGAGCGCGCGGCGTGCGTGCCCGGCCCGGGCTCGTCGATGGCGTAGATCGCGGTGTCGCGACGCTGGGCGGAGTTGTCGCCGACGTCGCCGATCCAGAGCTTCCCGTCGTGCAGGGTCATGGCCTCGGTGTCGACCCACGGCGTCCCGCTGACCGTGGTCGTGCCGACGACCTCGCCCGTGGAGATGCGCACCGCGTAGACGACGTCGGCGTTGCCGGAGTCGTTGATGGTGTAGGCCAGGTCGTCGTGCACGGCGCTGACGGCCAGCCCGCTCGACTCCGAGATGCGAGGGTCGCGCACGGTGCTGACCACCCGGGCCGCCGCGGCGGTCTCGTCGTCGGCGCGCGACAGCGTCGCGGGCGCCGGCAGGGCGCCCAGGCTGGAGGGATCCAGCGGGCGGGCGTCGGCGTCGCGCGCGAGCGAGACGACGGCGGCCACGACCAGCAGGACCACGAGGAGGGCCGGGAACAGCAGCCGGCGACGACGGGGGTTCATCGGTTCCATCCTCCCAGCGGCCCGCAGGGGACGCACGGGTGCGGTCCGTCACGGGCCGGCGGGCGCCCGGACGGGAACGCTACCCTGGTCCGGTGAGCGACGAGTCGGAGTGGACGCTGCGCGACGGCGACGGCCCGGAGACGGTCGAGCGCAAGCTCGGGCACCGCGAGCGCGAACGTCTGGAGCGCGCGGCACGCCGCCACGAGCTGGGCCGGCCGGAGGTCACCGAGCTCGAGATCGGCCGCACGACGCACAAGGTCGCCCAGGTCGAGCCGATGGACCTCGACGGCGTCCGCACGATGACGGTCGGCACGATCCTCTGGGGCGTGGTGGCCGTGGCGCTGGTCCCGTTCCTGGGCACGCTCGAGGAGCAGGGCCGCACGTGGTGGCTCTGGACCGCGATCGCCGGCTTCGGCCTCGGCCTGCTCGGCATCGAGTACTGCCGACTGCGTCGCAACGCCCTGCGGCACCAGCCCGGCCGACGCCGCGACGGCTGACGAGAGCCCGACGGGCGGCTAGAGCTCGTCGACGTCGACGGTGTCCCACACCGGCGGCGGCAGCTTCTGCGGACCGGCGGACCGGCTGAGCCGCGCGCCGGAGTGCGCGCCGCAGCCGTGGTCGAGGGCGACGACGCGACCGTCGTCGTTCGCCGAGCCGTTGGCGCACACGCCGAACCGGTCGGAGAGCGGTCCGGCGAGGCTGACGAGGAAGCCGCAGGAGTCGCACGTGCCCGGGGCCTGCTTGGTCATGGGGTTGTCGGGGCCCTGCTCACCGTCGTTCCAGCGCTGCGCAGCGAGGTCGCGCCCCTCGAGGGAGAGCACCCAGGCACGACCCAGGCCGACCTCGCGTGCGAAGGCGCGGTCGACGGTGTCGAGGTGGTCGCCGGCCGACCAGGCGGGCACGAGGCGCGCGTCGTCCTCCTCGGGCGGCAGGACGTCGCCGGGGCTGAGGTCGCCGGGCTTGATGCGGTCGCGGTAGGGCGTCCAGGCGGGCGCGACTACGGCGTCGTCGCCGGGCAGCAGGACGACGTCGTTGACCGTGACCGCGTCGTCCTCGACACCCGCGGACAGGCTGACCGCCCAGGTCCAGCCGCGGTAGCCGGGGCCGGTGCAGGCGAACAGGTGCGTGGCGAGCCGCTCGCCGTCGTCGACGACCCTCAGGTGCTCGCCCACGGCCGACTCGTCGGTGGCCTCGAGC
>NZ_LUNF01000190.1:0-3697 GCF_001626145.1 Aeromicrobium sp. REDSEA-S32_B7 | reverse complement strand
GCTCGGAGGTGGTCCAGCCCAGGTCGGTGAGGACGGCGCGGCTCGTGCCGACGAGGTCCTCGCCCCGCTCGTCCCGGCTGCGCTGGGAGCGGACGGGTCGCGCGGTGCCTGGCACCGGGCTGCTGGTCCAGCGCACGGGTGACGGCTCCGGCGGACCACCGAGGAGGAGCTCCCACACCGACGCGAACTCCTGGTCGAGCCGGGCGGCCAGCTCCTGTGCCGTCTCGACCGAGACCGGGTCCCGGTCCGACCCGGGAGGCGCCGTGGCCTCGGCGGGCGGCAGCAGCACGACGTCGACGTCGGGGTGGCGTCGACGCACCACGTCCCAGAACGGCTCGCGTCCCCCCGGTTCGCTCATGGGCAGGAGCGTAGTGGGGTTCTCGATCCGAGTGAAGTCTCCAGGTCAGGTGGGGGCAGGTGGGTCAGGCGAGCCAGTGCAGCGTGCGTCCGTGCCCGTGGGCCCAAGCGACGGCCTGCCCGTCCAGGCCCAGCACGAAGGCGTGGCGCTCGGGACCGGGGGAGGAGGCGGTCGCGGTGATCGACGGGAGCACACGTGAGGACTCGTTGCTCACCCAGTGGCAGGCGCCGTCGGCGACCAGGCCGCGAGCCAGCTCGTCGAACGCGACGCGCTGGTGGTCGTCGAGGTAGGCGATCACGGCGCTGTGGAGCACGACGACCGGGCCGTCGGCCGCGGCCTCCTCGACCAGCCGCGGCAGCTCGGTGAGCAGGTCGCCCGCGACGACGTGCGGAGGGTCCGCCCGTGCGACCTCGAGCGCGGCGCGGAGCCGGGCGCGTCGGTCGTCGTGCTCGGGCCAGACGAGCGTCTCGAGCCACGCCACGTCGTCCGGCGAGGTGACGTCGAGCGGGTTCAGATCGATCCCGCGACGTGCGGCGACGCGCGGGACACGCTGGGGGAGAGGCGCCGGACCCGTGACGTCGCAAGCGAGCCCAGGACCCGCGCCGACGACGACGTCGCCGCCTTCCGTGCGCCAGCGGTACGTGTAGCGGTCGGGGTAGAGGCACAGGCCGGCGCTCGCCCCGACCTCCAGGAGCGACAACGGGGCGTCGTCGTGCTGTGCCGCCACGATCGCGAACGCAGGGGCGAGCGTCGCGAGCCGGCCGACCTCGTTGGTCTGCGTCGACCGTTCCAGCACGGTCGCGCGGATCGGTCCGTCGGATCCGTCGGCGAGGAGCGCCTCGCGCAGGGCCGCGTACGGGCCGGGTGCCGGGACCCCGTGCAGGCGTGCGGCGGCGAGCACCAGGTTCGGCTGCTGCTTGGCGCGCGGCAGCGTGGCGAGCCAGTCGAGCACCTCGGCGTCGTCGGCGACCGCGGCCGACCACGCCGTGAAGGTGGCGGAGTCGGCCGCCTGCGCCGCGAACTCGCGGTACTCCTCGGCGAGCTCCTGCCCGTGCTCCATGGGTCGAGTCTGCTCCCCGGACCGCGTGCCGACTAATCCCGGTGGTCGGGCGCGTGGTGCCCGGCGACGTGGTCGGCCGGGTGGGCCGCGTCGGCGGCGTGGTGCGCCACCGGGTGACCGGTCGACGACGCGTGGCCGCCGTCGGTGCGAAACAGCGCGCTCGGCCACCACATCCAGCGCCCGAGGTCGAGGGTGAGCGCCGTGACCAGCACCGACCGCACGACGAGCGTGTCCAGCAGGACGCCGAGCGCGACCGCGAAGCCCAGCTCGGCGAGGAACACGATGGGCAGGGAGCCGAGCGCGGCGAACGTGCCGGCGAGCACCAGCCCGGCCGACGTGATCACCCCGCCCGTCGCGGCGAGGCCGATCAGCGCACCCCGCCGGGTGCCGTGCACGAGCGACTCCTCGCGCACCCGGGTCATCAGGAAGATGTTGTAGTCGATGCCCAGCGCCACGAGGAACACGAACGCGTAGAGCGGGAACGAGGAGTCGGTGCCGCCGAAGCCCAGCACGTGCCGGAACACCAGCGCACTGATGCCGAGCGCGGCGCCGAAGGACAGCACGACGGTCACGAGCAGCACGAGCGGTGCCATCACCGACCGCAGCAGCACGCCGAGGATCAGCAGGACGGCGAGCAGCACCACCGGGATGATCAGCCGGGTGTCGGCGGCCGACGCCTGCTGCACGTCGTGGTTGATGGCGGTGGTCCCGCCGACGAGCGGGTCGCCCGGCACGTCGGCGAGGGCGGCACGGGCCCGGTCGACGGTGTCGAACGCGGCCCGGGAGTCGGGGGCGGCCTCGAGGGTGCCCTCCACGTAGCCGACGTCGCCGCGGACCACGGGCTCCGAGACCGAGTCCGGGGCGATGCCCTGCACGCCCTGCAGCGTCGAGGCGGCGTCGTCGACGTGCGCGGCGTCGACCACGACCTGCACCGGTGCGCCAGCGCCGCCGGGGAAGTGCTCGGCGAGCTTCCCCTCGGCGACGATCGACGGCTGCTCGGTCGTGAACTGCTCCGCGTCGGACAGGCCGTTCGCGTCGAGCTGCACGAGGCCGACGGTGAAGCCGGCGAGCAGCAGGGTGGTCACGGCCCAGACGGCGCGCGGGCGTCGGGCGATGCGTCGACCCACCCGGCCCCAGACCCCGTCCTCGGCGGGCTGCGGGTCGCCGAACCGGGGGACGAAGGGCCAGAAGACCCAGCGTCCGCACACGACGAGGAGGGCGGGCAGCAGCACGAGCATCGTGAGCAGGGCGACGACGATGCCCGCCGCGGCGACCGGGCCGAGGCCCGCGGTGGCCTGCATCTGGGCGAGCAGCAGGCACAGCAGGCCGACCACGACGGTGGACCCGCTGGCCAGCACGGCGGGGGCGGCCCGGTGCAGGGCGTGCGCCATCGCCGCGTGCCGGTCCTCGGTGTTGCGCAGCTCCTCGCGGTAGCGGGCCACGATCAGGAGCGCGTAGTCGATGCCGGCGCCGAGCAGGGCGTGGCACTCGGCGAGGTCGGTGAGGTTGGGCGGTGCCTGGACCCGTGCCTTGGGGCCGAGCACGAGCCGGGTCACGGCGATGGCGGCGAGGTACTCGTCGAGGCCGAGGTCGTCGGCGTGCCGCATCGCGGTGTCGGGCTTGGCCCGGAAGTTCTGGACGATCACCTCCTGGATCGACCCGTAGGCCGTCGCGGAGGCGCGCAGCGCGAAGATCGTGTCCGCGCGCTCCTCCAGGGTCTCGCCGATGCCGACCAGCAGACCGGTCGTGAAGGGGATGGAAAGCCGACCGGCGTCCTCGAGGACGCGCAGCCGCACGGCCGGGTCCTTGTCCGGCGAGCCGTAGTGGGCCTCGCCCTTGGTCTCGAAGAGCCGCCGCGAGGTCGTCTCGAGCATCATCCCCATCGACGGGGAGACCGGCTTGAGGCGGTTCATCTCCTCCCACGACATGACGCCGGGGTTGAGGTGGGGCAGCAGCCCGGTCTCCTCCAAGACTCGCACCGCCATCGCGCGGACGTAGGCCAGCGTGGAGTCGTAGCCCTGCTCGTCGAGCCAGGCCCGCGCCTCGGGCCAGCGGTCCTCGGGGCGGTCGCCGAGGGTGAACAACGCCTCCAGGCAGCCCATCTGAGCGCCCTGAGAGGCGATCGCGAGGATCTCGTCGGGCGAGAGGCAGGGCGCCCGACCGTCCCGGGCCGCCTGGCCCGGCGTCTCCACGAACGTGCAGTAGTGGCACCGGTCGCGGCACAACCGCGTGACGGGGATGAACACCTTCGGCGAGCACGTCACCACACCCGGACGCCC
>NZ_LUNF01000019.1:0-8362 GCF_001626145.1 Aeromicrobium sp. REDSEA-S32_B7 | reverse complement strand
CCGCCCGACCTGCTCCTCGACGTCCCACGGCGGCAGGTCCGGCGGCTCGGGGACGTCGTCGGGCTCCGCGACAGGTGCCGACGCCGCTGCGCCGGCCTGCCGCAGGGCCGCCTCGCGCGGGCTGGACGGCTGGGCCGCAGAAGCCTGAGGCGCCGACGACTGGGGCGCGGGGGGCGCTGCCGCGACGCTGGGCGCCGGCGCGGGACGGGTGTCGACCGGCACCTGGTCGGCCGGTACGCCACCCATGGAGAGCCGCTTCTCGAGCCGGTCGACCCGGGCGACCACGCCCGACGCGTCGGAGGCCGGCACCAGGATGCGCGCGCACATGAGCTCGAGCAGCAGACGCGGCGCGGTCGCACCGCGGAACTCGGTGAGCGCCGCGTTGACGATGTCGGCCATACGCGTCAGGTCGGCCGGGCCGAACGACGTGGCCTGCCCCTGCAGCCGCTCGGCCCGGTCGCCCGGCACGTCGAGCAGACCGGTGACGAGCGCGTCGGGCACGGCCCGCAGCACGACGAGGTCGCGCAGCCGCTGCAGCAGGTCCTCGGCGAAGCGCCGCGGGTCCTGCCCTGACTCGATGATCTTGTCGACGACGCCGAACACCGTGGCGCCGTCGGACGCACCGAACGCCCCGACGGCCTCGTCGAGCAGCGAGTCGGGGGTGTACCCCAGCAGCTGCACGGCGAGGTCGTAGGTGACGCCCTCCGGCCCGGCCCCGCCCAGCAGCTGGTCGAGGACGCTGAGGGTGTCGCGCACCGAGCCGGCACCAGCGCGGACCACGAGCGGGAGCGCGGCCGGCTCGAGGCGCACGCCCTCGGCCTCGCACAGCTGGTTCAGGTAGTCGCCGAGCGCCTTCGGCGGGACCAGCCGGAACGGGTAGTGGTGCGTACGGGACCGGATGGTGCCGATCACCTTGTCGGGCTCGGTGGTGGCGAAGATGAACTTCAGGTGCGGCGGCGGCTCCTCGACGAGCTTGAGCAGCGCGTTGAAGCCCTGCGGGCTCACCATGTGCGCCTCGTCGATGATGTAGACCTTGTACCGGCTGCTGATCGGCGCGAAGAACGCGCGCTCGCGCAGGTCGCGGGCGTCGTCGACGCCACCGTGGCTCGCGGCGTCGATCTCGATGACGTCGACGCTGCCCGGGCCGCCGCGCGCGAGGTCGCGGCAGCTCTGGCACTCCCCGCACGGGTCGGAGACCGGCGCCTGCTCGCAGTTCAGGGCGCGCGCCAGGATGCGGGCGCTGGTGGTCTTGCCGCAGCCACGCGGGCCGGAGAACAGGTACGCGTGGTTGACCCGGTTGGCGGCCAGCGCGTGGCGGAGCGGGTCGGTGACGTGCTCCTGCCCGATCACCTCGGCGAACGTCTCGGGACGGTACCGGCGGTAGAGGGCGAGAGGGGCATCCACGGCCCCGAGCCTAGCCGCGCCGCCCGACACGGGTCACGGCGTGCGGTCAGCCGCCGGAGCCGAAGGCCTCGTGCAGCGCGACGGCCTGCTCGTAGGCGTCGTCGACCGCTGCCAGCAGGGCGCTCGCCGACGTCGCCCGCAGCAGGCCGAGCCGGTCGTAGGGGCCCATCGGGCAGCCGTCCGCAAGGTGCCAGCAGGCCGCCTCGAGGTCGTGCGGCGGCGGCTCGGGCGGCATCGCGCCGAGCCGCACCGCCGCGGTCGTGGCGCGCTCGTGCACCTCGGCGACCGCGACCAGGTCGACGTCGAGCTCCAGCGGCGGCAGCTCACGCACCTTGGCCCGCGGGTACGGGTCCTCGGGCAGCCAGCCCTCGACCTCGACCCGCCGTCCGCCCACGGCCACCAGGCCCATCTCCTGCTGGCGCGGCTCGACCTGCACCACGCGGCCCACCGTCGCGGTCGAGAACCGGGAGTCCCCGCCGCCCGTCTCGACCCCGCGCTCGATCAGCACGAACCCGATCTCGGGCTCGTCGTCGGCGAGGACGTCGGCGAGCAGCGCCAGGTAGCGCGGCTCGAACAGCCGCAGGGGCAGCAGGCCTCCCGGGAGCAGGACGGTCCCGAGCGGGAACATGGGCATGGCGGTCACGGTCCAGGTGTACCCCACCGCGCCGGGGCGCGCCGGTCAGATCAGCGAGCTCGTGCGCAACCAGGTGTCGACCGCCTCGTAGGCGGCCTCGCGCGGCTCCTTCAACGACAGGAACACGTCGTGCCGGGCGTCCGGGACCGGCAGCGACGTGACCGCGTCGCCGAGGCAGCCGGCCCAGCGGGCGATCTGCTTGACGTCGAGCACGGCGTCGGCGCGGTCGACCTCCTCCGACCACGACCGCGCGAAGCGGCTCTTGTCCGAGCGCAGCACGAGCGACGGGACGCCGACGTCGAGCCCGCGGTGCAGACGCGCCTGGCCGGCCCGCACGGCGCCGAGCCAGCCGAAGGTGACCTCGAACCCGTTGAGCGGCTTCAGCGCGACGTCGTAGTCCCACTCCCCGTGGGCGCCGACGTGCAGGCTGCTGCCGTACGCGTCGGTGAACGGCAGCTTCATGACGTCGAACGGCTTGACCCGGCCGATCCCGCGGATCACGACCGTGCCGACCTCGCGCATCCAGGGCTTGCCCTGCAGGTCGAACCACGGGCTGTTCAGCACGAGACCGCTGATGCCCGCGCCCTTCGAGCCCCCCGGACGCCGGTTCAGGCGGTCCAACCACAGCGGGAGCACCAGGCCGCCGGTGGAGTGCGCCGACAACAGCACGGGGCCGTCCGGCACCTCCGCGCGCACCGTGGCGAGGGCGCGGTCGAGCTCGACGTCGTAGTGCGCGAGGTCGGTCACGTGGTGGGCCGTCTGGCCCTCGCGCCGCGACCGGCCGCACTTGCGCAGGTCGAGTGCGTAGAAGGCGAAGCCGCGCTCGGCGAAGAAGTCGGCCATCGCGGTCTGGAAGAAGTAGTCGCTGAAGCCGTGCACGTACAGGACGGCTCGGCGCGCGGGCTCCGCCTCGGTCCAGGTGCGTCGCACGAGCGTGGCGAAGACCTCGCCCTGCCCGTCCGGGTCGTCGCCCAGCGCGTACGTGAGCTGCTCGTAGCCGTCGCCCAGGACGTCGGGCCGCCAGTCGGTCATCGTGCCTCCTCGTGCTCCCCCGGCATCTCGCCGAGGAGAGCCTAGGACACGCGGCCGCGTCCCGCGGGCCGACGGCCACCGGTCCGTCCGGCCACGGCTCGCGCGACGGTGGTGGCGCTCGGGGCGGCGCGGCCCGGCACCCGCACTGCGCGAGGCGGGCACCGGGACCGCGTCACCCACTGGAGTCGTACCCGTTCCCGGTGGTCCGAACCGCCTCGGCCGCGCGGACGTGTCGCCGACCCGTACCCGGGGTACGTGCGGTGCATGAGGATCCCCACGCCGTGCGGTCCGGTGAGCCGGGCCGTGCACGACCACCTGGAGTCCGGCACGCCCCTGCCCGAGCTGCCCGACGCGCCCGACCCGACGTCGCGCGACCACGCGCTCGCGCTGTGGACGCTGCACGAGCTGGCCTACCGCGGGTTCGACGGTGTCGATCCCGACCTGGAGTGGTCGCCCGACGTCCTGCGGGTGCGGAACCGGCTGTCGCGCGACCTCGAGGCGTGGCTGCGGCGACGGTTCGCGGAGGCGACCGTCCCGGGCACCGTCGAGGAGCTCGTCTCGGCCGACACGCAGGCGCCCGGCGTCGCCCGGTTCGTGCGGGAGCGGGCCACCGTCGAGGACGTGGAGCGGATCCTGGTGCAGCGCAGCGTGTACCACCTCAAGGAGGCGGACCCGCAGTGCTTCCTGCTGCCGCGGCTGCGTCCCGCCGCGAAGGCCGCCCTGACCGAGCTCCAGTACGACGAGCTCGGCGACGGTGAACCGGACCTGGTCCACCAGCACCTGTTCGCCCAGGCCCTCGAGGCGGCCGGGCTCGACCCCGGCTACGGCGCGTACGTGGACGACGCCGACGAGGAGACGCTCACGCTCAACAACGCGATCTCGCTGCTGTGCCTCAACCGTCGTCTCGTCCACGCCGCGCTCGGCCACCTGGCGGCCTTCGAGGCGACCAGCGCGCTGCCCAGCGCCGACATGGTGCGCGGGCTGCAGAGGCTCGGGTTCGCGGAGCCGGTGTGGCGGTACTACGACGAGCACGTCGAGGCGGACGCGGTGCACGAGCACCTGGCCCGTCGGATCTGCGACCTCGCGACCGAGGGCGACCCCGCGCTGGAGCGCGAGGTGCTCTTCGGGGCGTTCGTGTGCGTGGACCTGGAGGACCGGTGCGCCGAGCGCCTCGTGCCGACGGCGGTGCCGGCATGAGCGCGGACGGGCCGTCGCGCAAGGAGGCTCGGCGCGAGGCGCTCCGTCGGGCGGCGGCCCAGGGCCCGGCGCTGGTGCGTGGGGTCGACGTCGTGGTGGACCCCGAGGGCGTCGCGAGCCTGGCGCGCCGTCCCGTCGTGGCCCTCTGCCGCTGCGAGGCGTCGACCCGCCTGCCGTGGTGCGACGGCACCCACAAGCGCCTCGTCTGACACTCCTGGACGGTTGCGGGGCGCTCCGACGCCCCGCAACCCCCGGACGTGTCCAGAAGGTGGGGTGGGGTCAGGGCTTGAAGACGACCTTGACGGTGCCGTCCTGCTTCTTCTGGAAGGCGCTGTAGGCCTCAGGGGCGTCCTCGAGCGACGGACGGTGCGTCGCGAAGCCCTCGAGCCCGAGCGGGTCGTCCGAGCGCTCGGCCAGCGGGAGCAGGTCGTCGACCCAGCGCTTCACGTTCGCCTGTCCCATGCGCAGGGTCACCTGCCGGTCGAACAGCTGCTGCATCGGCATCGGGTCGTGCGTGCCGGCGTACACGCCGGAGAGCGAGACCGTCCCGCCCCGTCGCACGAGCTGGGTGGCGAGGTGCAGCGCCGCGAGCCGGTCGACGCTCGCCGACGTCATGACCTGCTTCGCGAGACCGTCGGGCAGCAGCCCGGCCGCCTTCTGCAGCGCCGACGGGCCGGGCGAGCCGTGCGCCTCCATGCCCACCGCGTCGACGACGCCGTCCGCACCGCGTCCTGACGTCGCCTCGAGCACCGCGGCCGCGACGTCGTCCTGCTCCACGTGCAGCACCTCCACCCCGCGGGCACGGGCGCGCTCGAGACGCTCGGGCACGAGGTCGACACCGATCACGCGGACGCCGTGGTGCAGCGCGAGCCGCGAGGCCATGTCGCCGATCGGCCCGAGGCCCACGACGACGAGCGTGTCGCCCTCGTGGACGTCGGCGTAGCGCACCGCCTGCCACGCCGTCGGCATGACGTCGGAGAGGTAGACGTAGCGCTCGTCGGGCAGGTCGGGACCCACCGTGATCGCGCCGTACTCGGCGTGCGGGACGCGCAGGTACTCCGCCTGCCCGCCCGGGACGCTGCCGTACAGCTCGCTGTAGCCGAACAGGGCCGCGCCCATGCCGGAGGAGCGGACCTGCGTCGTCTCGCACTGCGTCTGCAGGCCACGACGGCACATGAAACAGTCGCCGCACGAGATCTGGAACGGGACGACGACCCGGTCGCCGACCGAGAGCCGCGAGACCCCTGACCCGACCTCGACGACCTCGCCCATCGTCTCGTGGCCGAGCACGTCACCCGCGTGCATGAACGGACCCATCACCTCGTAGAGGTGCAGGTCGGAGCCGCAGAGCCCCGTGCTGCTCACCTTCAGCACCACGTCGGTCGGGTCCTCGATGCGGGGGTCCGGCACGTCCATCACCTGCACGTCACGGCGTCCCTGCCACGTCACTGCTCTCACGGGTCCTCCTCGGGTCGGGATGGGTCACGCGGGACGTACCCGACGACCGGAGTCCGACGCCCCGGGCGGACGCGACGCAGCGCACTGCCGGACGGTGCGTCGAGCGGGGACGACGGGGTACGAGGGGGGCATGCTCGTACCTGGAGGATCCCCGATCGCCCACCACGTCCACACGCACCTGGCAGGGTCGGCCGCCGGCATCGACCTGTTCGGTCGCAGCGCGGCCGGGCTGCTCGACCCCGACGCGGCCACCCTCGTCCGCGACATCCAGGAGGAGCTGCTCGACGAGCGTCGGCGCCTGCGCCGCATGGCCGACGACCTGGGCGTCGGCGAGGCCTCCCTGATGACGCTCGCGGCGCGCGCGGGCGAGCGCGCCGCCCGGCTCAAGCCGAACGGGTCGTGGACGGAGCGCACCCCGCTCACCGATCTCGTCGAGCTGGAGGCGATGCGCGTGGCCGTCAACGGCAAGCGCGCGGGATGGCAGGCGCTGCTCGCGGTGGTCGACGTGCACGCGGCGCTCGACCGCGAGGAGCTGGAGATGCTGGCCGAGCAGGCCGCCGAGCAGGACCGCCGGCTCGCCGAGGCGCACCACCGGGCTGCCGCGCGGGCGCTCGTGCACTGACGCCGTCCGCCCTGGGCGCCGTCCGACCTGGGCCGCAGGGGACCCCGCGTCAGGACTCCGACGACTCCTCGTCGCGGCCGCCCTGCTCCTCGTCGTCCAGCTCGGACGCGTCGAGGGACGGCTCCGCCTGCGTGGCGTCGGCCTCGGGCTCGGTGCCGGGGTAGGTGCGGGGGTCGACCTGACGCGTCTCGCTCGCGCCGGGACCGGACTGCGGGGTGCCGCCGAAGGTGCTCATGATCCGGTTCTACCGGCGAACCGGCAGGTCCACACCTCGACCGGGCCCACGGACGGCCCCGATGCCCGCCCTCGGGCCGGCGCTCAGTCGTCGTCCTCGTCCTCGTCGTCGTCGTCCTCCAGCTCCGACGCGTCCAGCGACGGCTCGGTGGGCGGCTCGTCGGTGTCGGGCTCGGTCTCGGGGGACGTCGCGGGGTCGACCGGCGCGTTCCCGTGGGTGCCGGGGCCGGAGTGGGGCGTGCTGCCGAAGGTGCTCATGACCTCCACGTACCCGGGCCCGGCACCGTCACGCGTCAGGACCCGCCGCTGGCGGCGTCGTCGCCCTGGCGATCCTGCGCGTCGTCGCCGAAGGGCTTCTCGTCCAGTCGACGGTCGTCGGTGGAGGTGTCGGTGTCGGTGTCGTCCTGGGTCTCGTCCCGGTCGGGGTCGTGCTGCGATGTGCTCATGCGCAGGGCGTTCCCCGACCGGGACGCGCCATGCGTCTCAGCCGTCGAGGTCGCCCATGCGGTCGCGGACCTGGTCGATCGCCCGCGAGAGCCGCCGCGACACCTGCATCTGGCTGATGCCGAGCCGCTCGCCGATCTCGCGCTGCGTCAGGTCGTCGACGAACCGCAGCTCCAGCAGCCGACGGTCGTCCTCGGTGAGCGACCTGACCGCCGGGACGACGCTCTGCAGTCGCTCGACGGCGTCGAGGTGAGGGTCCTCGGCGCCCACGTGCTCGTGCCCCGGCAGGCCGTCAACGGCCGACGGACGGTCGAGCGACTGCGGCGCGAACGCGTCGTGCGCGGCGTCGGCCTCACGGACCTCGGCGCGGCTGACGTGCAGGCGCTCCGCCACCTCGTCGTCGGTCGGCGTGTGCTGCTGCTCCGTGCGCAGGGCGTCGCGGGCCGCGTTGACGGCGCTCTGCAGCTCCTGCGTGGAGCGCGTCGGACGGACGGCCCACGCCTTGTCGCGGAAGTGGCGCCGCAGCTCGCCCAGGACGGTGGGCACGGCGTAGGCCGCGAACGACCGTCGGGTGGGGTCGAAGCGGCGCACCGCCTTGACCAGCCCGAGCCGGGCCACCTGCTCGAGGTCGTCGGCCTCCACGCCGCGGTCGCGGTAGCGCCGTGCCAGGCGTCGGGCCATCGGGGTGTACTCGGTGACGACGCCGTTCTGGAGCCTCAGCCGCTCCAACGGCGAGGCGTGGGCCGCCTCGTCGAGCGTCTCGCAGGTCCGGGCGTCAGGGTCGGTCGTATCCATGGTGCTGCCTCTCGTCGTACGAGTGCGGCTGCTGGCTCAACCTCCCTTCCACGGCACCACGGGAACGGCCGTACGTCAACCCTCGTGCGGACGCGGACCCGTCCAGGCCTCCGGTCCCAGCAGCGCCAGGACCCCGCGCGAACCACCCTCGCCGGCCTCCCGGACGGCCAGGACCTCCAGCCCGGACGTCTCGCACGTGTGGTCGAGCACCTCCACCTGCTCGACGCTGCCCAGCTGCAGCAGCACGCGGCCGTCCGCCGCCAGGTGCCGCGATGCCGTCCGCACGCAACGTCGGGCGACCTCGAGGCCGTCGATGCCGCCGTCGATCGCCCACACCGGGTCCTCCGGGAACTCCGCGACGCGCTGGCTCGGCACCCACGGAGGGTCCGCCACGACGAGCGCGAACCGCTCAGCGGGGTCGAGCACGGCGTCGAAGCGGCCCTCCCGGACCTCGACGTCCTCCTCGACCTGAGCGGCGTTGAGCCGGGCGAGCGCACAGGCCCGCGGCTCCGCGTCGACCATGACGAGCCGCCGCCCGGTGC
>NZ_LUNF01000189.1:0-16367 GCF_001626145.1 Aeromicrobium sp. REDSEA-S32_B7 | reverse complement strand
AGAACGCTCCGCTGGTCGAGTAGCGGCGACGGCGAGCGCCAGCGAGCACGTCGGCGCGTATCGAGACCACCCGGCAACGGCCCCAGCGCGAGCCGACCCCCAGCGACCGCCTGGAGTGGTCTCGATACGTCACCTCACGCCTCGTCCCTCGGCGGAGGCGACTACTCGACCAGCAAAACGCTCCGCTGGTCGAGTAGCGGCGACGGCGAGCGCCAGCGAGCACGTCGGCGCGTATCGAGACCACCCCGCAACGGCCCAGCGCGAGCCGGCTCCCAGCGACCGTCTGGAGTGGTCTCGATACGTCCGACCGAGCTCCTTCGTCGCCGGTCGGCCTACTCGACCAGCGAAACCTTCGCCGGTCGAGTAGCCCGAGCGAGTCGAGCCCCCTACTCGCCGCCACTCTGGTCGGACTGGCCCAGGGCGTCCTGGGCGTTCTCGACCGCTGCGTTCATCTGGTTGATCCGACGCTGGTACTCGGCGAGGTCGCCGGCCTCGAGGGCCTTCTGGGCCGCGGAGTAGGCGGCGGAGGCGTCGCGCAGGTACTCCTGCGTCGTCTTCGCGCCACCGTCGCCACTGCCACCGGTGTCGCCACCCGAGGACTCCTCGTCCGGGTCGGGGACGGAGCCCTCCGCGAGGCCGAGCGCCACGCGCAGCGCCTCGTCGAGGGTCTGGCCGAAGCCGACCTCCTCGCCGAACGACGCCGCCACGAACTGCAGCACCGGGTAGCTGCCCTCCTCCGCCGTGCGTCGGATGTAGACCGGCTGCACGTACAGCAGCGCGTCGCCCACGGGCAGGGTCAGCAGGTTGCCGTTGAGCACCCGTGCGTCGGACTGGCGGAACTGCAGCAGCGCCTGCGTCACGCCGCGGTCGGAGCTGAACTGGTTGGCGATCTGGCTCGGACCCGGTACCTGCGTGTCGCTCGGCAGCTGCAGGATCTGCATCTTCCCGTAGTCCTCGCTCGACGCCTCGGAGTTCACCGACATGAACGCGGCCAGGTTCTGGCGGCTGTTCGGCAGGTAGACGCTGGTCAGCGAGAACGCGGGGTCCTCCTGGCCGGGACGCGCCGTCGTCAGGAAGTACGGCGGCTGGAGCGACTTCGGCTGACCCGACGGGGTCGCCGGGTCCTCGGGCACGCGCCAACGCTCGCCGTCCTCGTAGAACGTCTGCGCGTCCGTCACGTGGTAGCGCTCGAGCACGTTGCGCTGGACCTTGAACAGGTCGACCGGGTAGCGCAGGTGCTCCAGCAGGCTCTGGTCGATCTGCGAGCGCGGCTCGACGACACCCGGGAAGACCTTCATCCACGTCTTGAGGACCGGGTCCTGGGTGTCCCACTGGTACAGCTTCACGCTGCCGTCGTAGGCGTCGACGACGGCCTTCACGGAGTTGCGCATGTAGTTGACGTTGTCCGTCGGGAGCGCGGCCTGCGACGAACCCTGCGTCAGCGTGTCGTCCGTGGCCTGGCGCAGCGAACGTCGCTCGCTGTACGGGTAGCTGTTGCTCGTCGTGTAGCCGTCGACGATCCACACCACGCGACCGTCGACGACCGCCGGGTAGGTGTCGCCGTCGACCGTCAGCCACGGCGCGACCTTCTCGACGCGGTCACGCGGGTGCCGGTCGTAGAGGATCTTGGAGTTCTCGTTGACGCGGTTGGACAGCACGATGTTGGGCTCGGCGAACTTGAACGCGTAGAGCACCTTGTGGAAGAGGCTGCCGACGGGCACGCCGCCCTCGCCGTCGTAGGTGTTCTGCGTGGCGCTCTCGGCGCCGTCGTTGCCCGAGCCGCCACCGCGGGGGATGTCGACCTCGATCGGTGCGGCGCCCTCGGGTCGTCCGACGATCGAGTACGACGGCGAGCTCTCGCCGAAGTAGATCCGCGGCGGCACCTCGGTCTCGATCTCCCCGACCGGCGGGATGTCCTTCTGGACCCAGACGGGCTCACCCTGCTCGCCGCGCTGGTTGCCGCGCGCGGCGATGATGCCGTAGCCGTGCGTGTACACGGTGTGGTCGTTGGCCCAGTTGCGCTGGGAGTCCTGCAGGCCGCCCAGGTCGAGCTCGCGGGCCGCGATGATGACGTCCTGCGGGATGTCGTCGTCGCCCAGCTTGTAGCGGTCGACGTCGAGGGTCTGCGGGACGGTGTAGTAGCCGCGCACCTGCTGCAGCTGCTGGAACGCGGGCGAGATGAGCGTCGGGTCGAGCAGACGCGTGCTGACGCGCGACTCGGCCGACGCGTTGAGCTCCTGCGGCGTCAGGGTCGTGTTCGCGGTGTAGTCCTCGGTCTCCACGTCGGCGACGTCGTACGCCTCGCGCGTCGCCTCGATGTTGCGGGCGATGTACTGGCCCTCCTTGTCCGGCTCCGAGGGACGCACCTGGAAGGACTGCATGACGTAGGGCCAGACACCACCGATGAGCACCGACGTGAGGAGCAGCAGGCCCAGCCCGACGCCCGGCAGCACCCACGACTTCACGAACACGGACGCGAAGAACAGCACGGCGCACACGAGCGCTACGCCGATGAGGATGTTCGCTGCGGGGATCCGCGCGTTGGCGTCGGTGAAGCCGATGCCGGTGAACAGGCCGGAGCCGTTGACGGCGAGGTTGTAGCGGTCGAGCCAGTAGCCGAAGGCCCGCAGCAGCACGCCGAACCCGACGAGCACCGCCAGGTGCACCTGCGCCGCGCGCGTGAAGCGCGGGCCGCGTCCGGCGAACCGGATGCCACCGAACACGTAGTGCACGAAGACGCTCACCAGGACGGCGACGACCACCAGCGCGAACAGGAACGACGACAGGAAGTTGAACCAGGGCAGGTCGAAGACGAAGAAGCCGATGTCCTTCTTGAACTGCGGGTCCTGCTCGCCGAACGACGTGCCGTGGCGCCACAGCTGGAACGTCTCCCACCGCGACGACGCGACGGAGCCGGCGAAGACCGTCAGCACGACGGCGAGCACGATCAGCGCCGGACGCTTGACCGGCGAGAGCGCCTGCCGGTACCGGAACGCGGGGTCGTCGCGGCGCATGGGCAGCGTGTCGGGCTGCAGCCGGTGCGCGAGCCACGCGTTGGCGGCGACGACGAGCCCGAACAACAGGCCGAGCACCGCGAAGAGCCCGACCCGGTTCACGATCACGGTGGTGAACACGTTCGAGTAGTCGACCGAGCGGAACCAGAGCCGGTCGGTCCACACCGACGTGAAGATCGACCCGAGGAACAGCAGCGCCGCCAGCGTGACGAGCGTGGGCACGAGCACCTTCCGGCGCTTGTCGACCCCGCCGGGCGTCGGCTCGGGTCGGGGACGGGGGGTACCGAAGATGTCGCTCACGGGGCTCCAGGTGTCGTTCTGGGGTCGGGTCCAGCGGTGGGGCTGACGGTGGGGCGAGCCTACGTCAGGCGTTCGGGTCGAGGGTGCGGAGCAGGGCCTGCACCAGACCGGGCACCAGGTCGGGGCCCTCGAGGAGGGTGGCGTCGGCGGGCGTGCGGGCGCGCACGGCGCTGTGCCGCTCCCCCGTTCGGTCGACGACGGCCACGAGGCGCACGTCCTGGCGGGCGGGGTGGCGGGCGGCCGCCTCCGCGACCGCGGCCGGGTCGGACGGGAGGTCCTCCTCAGCCTCGGGCGGCAGCATGATGCGCTCGACGACGACGGCGCACCCGTCGACGGCGTCAGGCCACTGGATCTCCTCGAGCACGTCCTCGAGCGGTCGACCCGCGAGGTGCAGCTCCTGCTCGATCGTCGTGAAGCCGTCGGGTGCGTCGCGCAGCGGCACGGCGAGCTGGGCCGCGAGCGAGGGCTCGGCCTCCACGAGGGCGGCAGTGCGCACGAGCGCGTAGAGGCGGGGCGCCTGGTCCCACCCGTCCGCGGCCACGTGCGCCTCGACCTCGAGCGCGGCCAGCCGCAACGGGGTGGACGGCAGCGGCTCCTGCTCCGGCGTCGTCACGAGCACGTCCTGACCCGGGCGTCGGGATCCTTGGCGAGCGCCGTGAGCTCCTTGACGGCCTCGTCGAAGGTCGCCACCCGCACGAGGGTCATGCCGTGGTCGGAGCCTTGCGCGGCCTCGGCGCAGTTCGCGTCGGGCACCAGGAACACCTTGGCGCCGGCCGCCGCGGCGCCGGCGATCTTCTGCCGCACGCCCCCGATGGGGCCGACGGTGCCGTCGGGGCTCATGGTGCCGGTGCCCGCGACGGTGCGCCCTCCCGTGAGCGAGCCGGGCGTCAGGCGGTCGTAGATCGCGAGCGCGAACATGGTGCCGGCGCTGGGGCCACCCACCTCGTCGCCGACGTTGTTCTCGACGTCGATCGGGAAGTCGTAGACGGTGCCCAGCGAGACCCCCACGCGCGGGACGGAGGCGTCGCGCGGGTCGGGGCGGGTGGTCACGTCGACGGTGCGTTGCGTGCCGCCGCGGACGACGTCGAGCGTGACGGTCGCGCCCGGCTTCACCCGGCCGACGGCCTCGACCACTGACGCCGCGGACGAGGTACGTCGGCCGTCGACGGCGGTGATCTCGTCCTTCGGCTGCAGCTTGCCCGCTGCGGCACCGTCCTGCGCGACAGCGGCGACGGACGCGCGCTCGCCCACCCGGTAGCCGGCGGCCCTCAGCGCGACGACGAGCGAGCTGTCCTTGGAGCTGGTGAGCTGCGCCTGGCCCTCGGCCTTCGACGCCGCGGCCGACTCGTCGTCGGGGTAGACGATGTCGCGCGGCACGACGGCCACGTCGGAGGTGAGGAAGGCCTCGACGACCGACCCGAGACTCACGTGCGTGTCGGCGCGGGTGACGGAGACCGTGGTGAAGTCGAGCGCACCGTCGACGGGGTAGGTCTTCACGCCCTTGCCGAACGTGAACATCTGCCGGCCGCCGATCTCGCCGAACGTGTCGAACGCGGGGCCGGGACGCATGGTCACGTACGGGGCAGGCAGCAGGAAGGCCACGCACGTGAGGGCGACGACGCTCACGCCCGCGACGAGCAGGGTGACGTAGCGACGCCCCAGCCGGTGGGCGTCAGGGTCGTGCGGGGCGCCCTCGGGCACGGCGGTGTCTCGTCCAGGGTCGTCGGGCACGGCTCCACCCTAGAGTTCGACGACAACTGCGCCGGTCAACAGGCCCCGACCCACACGGCGTCGCCGGTCTCGAACGTCTGGTGCTTCCACACCGGCACCTCGGCCTTGAGCTCGTCGATCAGGCGGCGGGCACCGACGAACGCCTCGGCCCGGTGGGCGGCGGACACACCCACGACGACCGCGAGGTCGCCGATCTGCAGGTCGCCGACCCGGTGCACCGCGGCGACCGCGACGACGTCCTCCTCCGCAGCGACCCGCTCCGCGACCTCGCGCAGCCGCTCGACCGCGCTCGGGTGCGCGCTGTAGGAGAGGGCGCTGACGTCCTGCCCACCGTCGTGGTCGCGCACCGTGCCGACGAACAGGGCGACGCCGCCGGCGTGCGGGTCGCGCACCGCGGTGAAGACCTCGTCGAGGCTCAGGGCGGTGTCGCGGACGTCGACCAGGCGGACCGTGCTCATGGGACACCACCGTAGTCGGCGCGACCGCGCTGCGCCGCCCAGCGCGGGCAGCGGTGAACGACCCGACCCCGTGGGGCCGCCTCGATACGCTGGCCCCATGGCCGACACACCTGACGACCGCGACGACTCCTCCTCCGAGGACAACCGGGAGCCGCAGCAGCCCAACCCCTTCGCCGGGACGCCCTTCGAGCAGGTCTTCGGGGCACTCGGCGGGATCCCCGGCGCCGCCGGCGGGCCCGCCGGCCAGGCACCCGACCTCGGCGCGATCTTCGGGCAGATGCAGCAGCTGTTCAGCGGCGCCACGCAGGACGGCTCCGTCGACTTCGACACCGCCCGCGACGTCGCGCGCCGCACGCTCGCCGCTGCCGGCCCCGACCCGTCGCCGCACGCGGGTCAGGTCGGGGCGGTCGCCGACGCCGTCCGGCTCGCCGAGACGTGGCTCGACCGCGTCACGGACGTCCCCGCCGCCACGACGTCGTCCGTCGCGTGGAGCCGCGCGGAGTGGGTCGAGGCCACCGGCACCTCGTGGCGACGCCTCATGGAGCCCATCGCCGACAACGTGGTGGGGGCGATCGCGCAGGCCATCCCCGACGAGGCACGGGCCATGGCCGGCCCGCTCATCGGGATGCTGAACCAGGCCGGCAGCGCCATGTTCGCGCAGCAGATCGGCCAGGGCCTCGCGGGTCTGGCCACCGAGGTGCTGTCGTCGACCGACATCGGCCTGCCCATGGGTCCGAGCCGCGTGGCCGCCGTGCTCCCGCACAACGTCGAGGCGTTCGGCGAGGGCCTCGAGCACTCGTCGGCCGACGTGCTGCTCTACGTCACCCTGCGCGAGTGCGCGCATCACCGGCTCTTCGCGCACGCACCGTGGCTCGAGCAGGCTCTGGTCGGCGCCATCGACGAGTTCGGCGCGGGGACCCAGATCGACGTGGAGGCGATCGAGGCGCAGGTGCGCGAGATCGACCCCAGCCGTCCCGAGGCGATCGCCGAGGCGATGCAGGGCGGCCTGTTCGAGCCGCGCCGCACCCCCGGCCAGCAGCACGCGGTCGAGCGGCTCGAGACGCTGCTCGCCTTCGTGGAGGGCTGGGTCGACGAGGTCGTCTCGCAGGCCGCGCGCGACATGCCGTCGGCGCCGGCCCTGGCGGAGGCGGTCCGCCGTCGCCGCGCCACCGGCGGTCCCGCCGAGCAGACCTTCGCGTCGCTCGTGGGCCTGGAGCTGCGTCCGCGTCGTCTGCGCGACGCCGCGAACCTGTGGGCCGCGGTCCGCGACCGTCAGGGTCCGGCCGCACGAGACGCCGCCTGGACCCACCCCGACCTCATGCCGACCGCGGCCGACCTCGACGACCCGCTCGGCTTCGCGAGCGGCGAGTCCGGCGACGACGACTTCGACGCCGCGCTCGACGAGCTGCTGTCCGGCGAGGCCGGCGACGGCACCCCGGGCCGCGACGACGAGCCCGGCACCGGCGACGCCCGGTGACCCTGCACGCCGACGCGACGCGCACGCTGGCGGCCTGGACGGCACCCGACGCAGGCCAGGAACGGCTGCGCGTGGCGTACCTGGCTCACCTCGCCGCGCACCCTGACGGGATGCTGCGCCCCTGCAGGCCCGACCACGTGACGGCGAGCGCGCTCGTGATGACGGCCGACGCTCAGCGCGTGCTGCTGGTGCGTCACCGCAAGGCGGGGATGTGGCTGCAGACCGGCGGGCACTGCGAGGCCGACGACGCGAGCCTGGTCGACGCCGCCGCACGCGAGGCACTGGAGGAGACGGGCATCGCGGGCCTGCAGGTCGACCCCGACCCGCTGCGTCTCTCGCGGCACGCCGTGCCGTTCTGCTCCCCCGGCGGCCACCATCTCGACGTCCAGCTCCTCGCCGTGGCCCCCGTCGACGCCGAGCCCGTCGTGGCCGAGGACGAGGACCCGGTGGCCTGGTTCGGTGTCGACGATCCTGTGGAGCCGACCGATGCCGACACGCTGGCGCTCATCGCTGCTGCCAGGACACGCCTTCGAGGAACCCCTCGGCCTTGACCGCGTGCGGGTAGTCCGCCAGCAGCGCCCAGAACCGCGGGGAGTGGTTGGGCTCGATGAGGTGGGCGAGCTCGTGAAGGACGACGTGGTCGACGACGTAGTCGGGCATGTCGCGGACGCGGTCGGAGATGCGGATGGCCCCCGTGGCCGCGGTGCAGGAGCCCCAGCGCTGCGTCTGGTTGGTGACCCACCGCACCGAGGTGGGCACCGCGCGACCTTGGAGGTAGCGATCCGACAGGGTGCGCGCGCGGGCCATCAGCTCCTCGTCGCCGGCCGGGGTCCGAGCGACGCGGGCGTCGAGACGGGCCACGAGCCGCGCGACCTCCTCGCGCTCCTGCTCGGGTGACAGGTGGGCGGGCACGAGCACGATCGTGCGGTCGCCGTCGCGGTACGCCTGGATGGTGCGACGACGTCGCGTGCTGCGCCTGATCTCCACCTCACCCACGCCCTGGACGGTAGCCGAGGGCTCCGACGGACGAGGAATCTTCGTCCACATCCGCCGGGCGTGGTCGAGGCCGTCCCGTCGCAGGTCAGGAGGCGGTTCCGTACCGTCGGAACGTCGGTCTCCACCGGCTCAGACCCGTCTGTCCACGGGCCGTCCACACCGACCGACGGCGATGCGCACATCTTCCCCACAGACTTGTCCACAGGAGTGGACAACGGTTCTGCCAAGTCGGTTGACGCGCCCCTCTGGGACCCCTACGGTGTCCTCAGCCGGGCTCCCGAATCAGGTCCGCAGGGGAAGGCAGACCCTCGGGAGCCCGGCTCTCGCACGTCCGGCCCCCTGGATGCCTCCGTGGGCGCTGTGGACGCCCGCTGGTCCGCACCCGTCGAGCCCCGCAAGGTGGCGGTCATGACGTTGCGGCCCGTCCTCCTCCCGGGAGCCGACGTCGTGCGTCGTGACGCGCGACGACTGACCGTCGTCGGCCGACCCGACGTGGTGCTCACCGACCGACCGGGTCTCCTCGCCCTCCTCCGGCTGCTCGACGGTCGCAGCCTGGAGTCCGTCGAGCGACTGGCCCGGGAGAGGGTCCCGGAGCTCGAGGACGACCCGCGCTCGGTCCGGGGTGCTGCTGCTCCTGCTGGTCGCGGCCGGCGAGCCCGACCGGCACTGGGTGGCGCGAGCGGTCGAGACCGGTCTGCCGGTCCTGCCCGTCGTGGTCGACGAGCACTGGGCCCGCGTCGGTCCGCTGACGGTCGCGGGCAACACGTCGTGCCTCGGGTGCCACGACGCCGCACGCGCCGCCGCGGACCCGACGTGGGCCGCGGTGGTGAGGCAGCTCGGTCGCCCGCTCGTCGCCGCTCCCCCACCGTCGCCGGGGCCGGTCCTGCTGCACCGCCTCGCCGCCGCGGTCGCCGAGCAGACGGCGGCCTGCGCCGGACCGGATCGTCCCGAGACGGTGGGTGGCGTGCTCCACCTGCGCGGACGCGACGTCGTGCGCGAACCGGTCCCGGTCCACGAGGGCTGCACGAGCCTGCTCCACCGGGACGCCTGAGCCGATGGCACCTATCCTGGAAGACGTGGAGCCACAGGAGCCGGACGACACGACGGACGACCGCGGCACTGGCCGCCGGAGTCGGTCGTCGCTCCCGGTCGGGGCGTTCACGCGTGGCGCGAAGCTCGCGGCCCTGCCGGTCGGGTTCGCGGGCCGCACCGCCCTCGGCATGGGCCGGCGGATCGGCGGCGCGCCCGCCGACGCCGTGCTGACCGAGGTGCAGCGGCGCACCGCCGAGCAGGTGTTCAGCGTGCTGGGCCAGCTCAAGGGCGGCGCCATGAAGATGGGCCAGGCCATGAGCATCTTCGAGGCGGCGCTGCCCGAGGAGATCGCAGCGCCCTACCGAGAGACGCTCACCCGTCTGCAGGACGCCGCCCCGCCCATGCCGGTCGACGTCGTGCACCGTCAGCTGACCGCCGAGCTCGGCGGCGACTGGCGCGACCGGCTCGTCGAGGTCGGCGATCAGCCCGCCGCGGCGGCCTCCATCGGGCAGGTGCACCGCGGTCGGTGGCACGACGGACGCGAGGTGGCCGTCAAGATGCAGTACCCCGGTGCCGCGAAGGCGCTGCGCTCGGACCTGCGTCAGCTGTCGCGCATCTCCCGGCTGCTCGGGGTCCTCGCGCCGGGCATCGACGTCAAGGCGCTGCTGCAGGAGCTCGAGGACCGGGTGGTCGAGGAGCTCGACTACACGCTCGAGGCCGCCGCACAGCAGCGCTTCCACGAGGAGTACGCCGACGACGCCGAGATCTTCGTGCCGAGCGTCGTGCACGGGACCGAGCGCGTGCTCGTGAGCAGCTGGATGGAGTCCACCGGCTCGCTGGCCGACCTCATCCGCGACGGCAGCCAGGACGACCGCGACCGCTACGGCGAGCGCTACGTGCGGTTCCTGCTCACCAGCCCCGACCGCGTCGGGCTGCTGCACGCCGACCCGCACCCCGGCAACTTCCGTGTGCTCCCCGACGGACGTCTCGGCGTCGTCGACTTCGGTGCGGTGGCACACCTGCCCGACGGGCTGCCTCCCGCACTCGGCCCGCTCCTCACCGCCGCGCTGGCGGGCGACGCGCAGGCGGTGACCGACCACCTGCGCAGCGAGGGGTTCCTGCGTCCCGGCACCAAGATCGATCCCGAGGTGATGGCCGGGTACATCGCGCCGTTCGTCGAGCCGGCGGGCGCCCCGACGTTCACGTTCTCGAGGGCCTGGCTGCGTGAGCAAGCAGGCCGGGTCGGCCTCGGCGGCGAGGGCATGTCGACGTCGATGAAGATCAACCTGCCGCCGGAGTACCTGCTCATCCACCGCGTCTGGCTGGGTGGCGTCGGCGTGCTGTGCCAGCTCAACGCGACGGCACCGTTCCGCTCGATCCTGGAGGAGTCGATCCCCGGGTTCGAGCCACCGGACTGAGGCTCAGCGGAGCACGAGGCCGGCGGCCAGCACCAGCATGACGCAGCCGATCGCGCCGTCGAGCAGGCGCCACGCGCGCGGCTCGCGCAGCCAGCGGCCCAGGTGACGCGCACCGAACCCGAGCGCCGCGAACCAGACGACGCTGCCCGTCATGGCGCCGACAGCGAACCACCCACGGGCGTCACCGTGCGAGGCGGCGACCGACCCCAGCAGCACGACCGTGTCGAGGTACACGTGCGGGTTCAGCCATGTCAGGGCGAGCGCGGTCAGCCCGACCCGCGCCGCCGACGGCCTCACCCGCACCGCCAGCCCGCCGCCTGACTCGACGCGGGCGTCGCCGTCGACCTCGAGCGACTCCCCCGACCCCGTGACCGCCCGGCGCAGCGCCAGGACCGCGTAGCCGGCGAGGAACGCCGTGCCACCCCAGCGGGCCGCGTCGACGAACCAGGGCACCGACTCGACGAGTCGCCCCAGGCCGACGACCCCGACGGCGACGAGCACGACGTCGGAGAGAGCGCACACCGCCACCACCAGGCCGACGTGCTCGCGACGCAGCCCTTGCCGCAGGACGAAGGCGTTCTGCGCGCCGATCGCGACGATGAGGGCGAGGCCGGCACCGAGGCCGGAGAGGAGGCTGGTCACGCAGCCACGCTAGGGCGCAAGCATCTTCAGGACCAGCGAAGAATTCTTCAGGTGCATTAGCATGGCTTCATGTGGTCCGACCCCGTCGCCGTGCGCACCGTGGCCGCGGTGGTCGAGGCCGGCACCTTCGACGGCGCCGCCCGCGCCCTGCACGTGACGCCGTCCGCGGTGAGCCAGCGTGTGAAGGCCATCGAGGAGTCGGTCGGCCAGCGCCTGCTGGTGCGCACGACTCCCGTGCGGCCGACGGCCGCCGGGGAGGTCGTGCTGCGCTACGCCCGAGCCGGTGCCCGGGTGCCGGGCAGTCCCGCTCGGCGCGCTGACCTACCGGGCGATGGCGTCGCGCACCTGGATGGACCGCTGGGCCCCCGACGGGGTCGGCGAGGCCGAGCTGCGGACCGCACCGCGCGTCGACTACGACCCGACCGACTCGCTCCAGGCCGACTGGCTCGCCGCGCACGACGTCGACGCGTCCCTGACCCCACGCCACCTCGTGCCGTCGCCGCACGACTTCGCGCGGGCCGTCTCCCTCGGTCTCGGCTGGGGCCTGCTGCCCGCCGAGCACGCCGCCACGTACGGGCCCGACCTCGTCGACCTCGCAGGTCCGACGATCCGCTCCCCGCTGTCGTGGCAGCGCTGGCGGACGCCGTCGAGCCTGCTCGACCGGCTGACCGACGTCGTGGTGGCGACGGCCGCCGAGCGCCTCAGCCCTGCTGGGCGATGACCTCGAGCACCGCCTCGCCGTAGCGCTCGCGCTTCGTCTGGCCGATCCCCGGGATGCCGACGAGCCCGTGGGCGTCGGCGGGGCGCAGCTCGGCCAGGGCGAGCAGGGTGGCGTCGGTGAACACGACGTAGGCCGGCACCTTCGCGTCCGCGGCGGTGGTGCTGCGCTTGCCCCCCTGCCGCCCGCCGGGCTTGCGTGCCCGCGCCCAGGAGATGGTCAGGTGGCGCCGCGCCCGGGTGACGCCGACGTAGAACAGCCGACGCTCCTCGGCCACGGCCTGCGGGGTGTCGGCGTGGGTGATGGGCATCATCCCCTCGTGCGCCCCGACGCAGAACACGGCGTCCCACTCCAGGCCCTTGGAGCGGTGGATGGTCAGCAGCTTGACCGAGTCGGCCTCCGAGGGCGTCGTGACCTCCATGCCCTCGTTGAACTCCGACTCCGCCCGCAGGTAGGTCACCAGGCCCGTGAGCGAGGCGTAGCGGTCGGTGGCCCCGTAGTCGGCCACGGCGTCGAGGAACGTCGCGAGGTTGTCGGACGCACCCTCGACGTCGCCGGCCTCGAGCTCGACGTCGAGGTCGAGCGCGCGGACGGCGCGACGCGCGAGGTCGAGCAGCGGCTCGCCCACGTGCGCCCGGACGCGGTGCACCACCCGCGAGAGGTCGGCGAGTAGCTCGGTGAGACCGGCCTCCGGCTGGGACTCGGCGAGGTCGTCGGCCATCGTCACGAGAGCGTGCAGCGACTCCCAGCGGTCGCGCGTGGCGCCCGGACCTGACGGCGCGGTCTCGGTGTGTCCCATGCTCGCCAGGACCGCGCGGACCTCGTGCCCGAGCCGACCGTGGTCGGGGGCGTCGACGTCGACCGTCGCGTCGGCCCCGTCCTCGCCGGCGCGCGCCGCACCGCGCAGGAGGGTGACGGCCTGACGCACCTCGGCGCGCTGGAAGTAGCCCTCGACCCCGCGCAGGGTGACGGGGACGTCGCGCTCGCCCAGCGCCTCCTCGAAGGCCTCCGACTGCGCGTTGATCCGGAACAGGACGGCCATCTCGCGGTAGGGCACCCCCGAGCGGTGCAGCCGGACGACCTCGTCGGCCACCGCGGACGCCTCGCTCGGCTCGTCGCTGTACCCCAGGTAGCGCACGGGCTCGGCGGGAGCGGCCTGCGCCTGCAGCGGTCGGCCGTGGGCCTCGCCCCGGACGCCGTCGAACACGGCGTTGGCGACGGCCACGACCTGCGGGGTGGAGCGGTAGTTGCGCACCAGCGAGACCCGCTCGGCGTCGGGGTAGCGCTGGGCGAAGTCGGCGAGGATCTGCGGCGACGCCCCGGCGAAGGTGTAGATGGTCTGGCGCGGGTCGCCGACGACGCAGACGTCGTCGCGTCCGCCGAGCCAGAGGTCGAGCAGCGTCGACTGGAGCGGGTTGACGTCCTGGTACTCGTCGACGACGAACCACCGGTACTGGCGTCGGACCTGCGCGGCGATGCGCTCGTCGTCGGCGAGGATCGCGGCGGTGATGAGCAGGATGTCCTCGAAGTCGATGCGCCCGCGCTCGCGCTTGACGTCCTCGTAGGCGGCCATGACCGCGGCGACCCGGCCCGGGTCGAGGTCGGCGACCTCGCGTCCGCGGCGGCGCGCCACATCGGGGTAGTCGGCGCCACGGACGTTGCTGACCTTGGCCCACTCGACCTCGGCGGCGAGGTCGCGGATGACGGCGTTGTCGGGTCGGCGGATGCCCTCACGGCTCGCGGCCTCCGCGACGAGGCCGAACTTGGAGCCCACGACCTCCGGCAGCTCGGTGCCGTAGACCTGCGGCCAGAAGTACCGCGCCTGGCGCAGCGCGGCGGAGTGGAACGTGCGGGCCTGCACGTGCGGCGCGCCGAGCTGGGCGAGCCGTCCGCGCATCTCGCCCGCGGCACGCGTCGTGAAGGTGAGCGCGAGCACCTCGGTGGGCACGTACAGGCCGGTCGCGACGCCGTAGGCGATGCGGTGGGTGATGGCGCGGGTCTTGCCCGTCCCGGCGCCCGCGACGATGCAGACCGGGCCGCGCAGGGCCTCGGCGGCGGCCCGCTGCTCGGGGTCGAGGTTCTCGAGGAGGTCCTCGGGGCTGGGCACGCGGGCACTTCTCCTCGGTCGGGGACGGGTCGGGGGGTGCCGGACAGGCCGGCGGGGCGGAACAAGCCCGGCCGTGGTGTCGTTGACACCCGTGGCACCGGCGTCGTCGACACCGGTGCGACCAGCCTAGACCGCACAGGAGACAACGATGACCGGCGACTTCACCCTCTACTCGACCCCGTGGTGCGGCTACTGCCACCGGCTGAAGTCGCAGCTCCAGCGCGAGGGCATCAGCTTCGAGGAGGTCGACATCGAGCAGGTCCCCGAGGCCGCGGCGATCGTCGAGAAGGCCAACAACGGCAACCAGACGGTCCCCACCCTGGTGTTCGCCGACGGCACCGCCCTCACGAACCCGTCCGTCGCGCAGGTCAAGGCCCAGCTGGGCGTCTGACCCCCTGGCGGTAGGTGAGCCGCGGAACGAGTGCTGGCGGTCGCGGACCCGCGTCATCGTCGTCAGGTGACGCGCGCCAGCTACCGCTCGCTCGAGCTCCGCGGCGGCCTACCGCCCCGACGTCAGTACCAGCCGGACGGGATGCGCTCGCCCAGCCAGCTCTCGATGAGCCAGCTGGAGATCGAGACTCCGGACGGCGGGAGCAGCAGCGTCCCCGCCTCGCCCTGCGCCAGCAGCTCCTCGCGGGTGACCCACTGGGCCGCCGCCATCTCGACGCCGTCGACCTCGATGTCGGTGGCCGTCGCCCGACCGAAGAAGCCGACCATCAGGCTCGCCGGGAAGGGCCACGGCTGGCTGCCCGCGTAGGCCACGTCGCCGACCACGACACCGGACTCCTCGGTCACCTCGCGGCGGACGGCGTCCTCGAGGGTCTCCCCCGGCTCGACGAACCCCGCGAGCGTCGACCAGCGACCCTCCGGCCAGCTGGCCTGGTGCCCGAGGAGTGCGCGGTCCTGGTCGTCGGTGACGAGCATGATGACGGCGGGGTCGGTACGCGGGAAGTGGTCGGTGCCGCACACGGTGCACCGGCGCAGGTGACCGGCCGACCGGATCTCGGTGGCCCCGCCGCAGCGCGGGCAGAACGGCGTGGCAGCGAGCCAGCGGGCCATCCCGACGGCGTGGACGGCCAGGGAGAGGTCGTCGGCACCCAGCAGGGGCGCCAGGACGCGGATGCTCACCGGCACCAGGTCCTGCGGCACGCGCTCGACGACGACCGCGGCGTGCGGCACCCCGGCGAGCTCGCCGAGGAAGATCCACGTGCCCTCCGGCGCCTCCTCGCGCGGCAGCCAGCGCAGGGCGGGCCCGTCGACCGTCGCGACGTGCTCACCGCCCAGCACCAGCACGCGCACCTGCGGACCGTCCCACGCGTCGTCGGCCCGTAGCAGGCCCGCACGGTCGTGGCGGGCCCGGTCGCAGGCGAACGGCGGGGTCGCGGACGAGGTCGAGGCGCTCACCCTGCCAGGTTAGGCCCGGGTCCGGTCCCGGGCGCGAGCAGCGCCTCGAGAGCCTCGCGGTCGAGCAGGTCCTCGGGTGCGTACCGCACCACCGTGCCGAGACGCACGTAGTAGAACGCGCCCGAGACGAGTGCGGGGTCGAGACCCTGGAGCTCGGCCCACGCCAACCGGTACAGGCTGAGCTGCAGCGGGTCGGCGTCGGCCTGTCGGCTCGTCTTCCAGTCGACCACCTCGAAGCCACGGCCGGCCGGCGTGGTCGTGGCGAAGACGGCGTCGATGCGGCCGACCACCTGCTGGCCGGCCAGCAGCATCGAGAAGGGCGCCTCGATCGTGTGCGGCGTGCGGTGTCCGTACGGGCCCGACTCGAACCGCTCGATGACGTCGGCCAGCTCGGCGTCGTCGGCGAGCTCGACGTCGCCCTGTCCCGGCAGCTCGGTGGGCTCCAGCAGAGGTCGCTGGCCGTAGTGCGACTCGACCCAGGCGTGGAACCGGGTGCCGAACCTGGCGGCGCCCGAGGGCTGGCGCGGCATCGGCCGCGCCAGGGTGCGCGCGAACGACGACTCGTCCTGCGCCAGCGCCAGCACCGCCGTCGCCGACAGCGTGGACGGCAGCTCGACGGGACGCGCCTCTGCCTGCGCCGCCTCGGCCTCGGCGAGGAGGAGGTCGATCTCGAGGGACAGCTCGGCCACTCGGTCGCCAGGGACCGGCAGCTCGGGCACCGGCGCCGCGCCGCCGTCGAGGGCAGCCAGGACCTCCGCGGCCAGCGCTCGCCGCCCGTCGAGAGCCGGCGGCTCCACCGGCCACGCGATCCCGTCGGCGAGCACGAGGTGCGGGTTGGTCTCGTCGTCGGCGGGAGGCTCGGCCCAGTGCAGCGGGTCGATCCCCTGCTCGACGAGCCAGTCGCGCGTGGTGAGCAGGAAGTCCGACGGTCCGAGCGGCTTCAGCTGGGTGCGTCCCCACCAGTGGCCGCTCACGACCACGCGCTCCTTGGCGCGGGTGTAGGCGACGTACCCGAGGCGGAGCTCCTCGAGCAGGTCGGCCTCGCGGCTCGCCGCGCGCAGCTCTTTGCC
>NZ_LUNF01000188.1:0-5338 GCF_001626145.1 Aeromicrobium sp. REDSEA-S32_B7 | reverse complement strand
CCCTGCAGCTGTCTCGCCGTCGGCGCTCCATGGCGAGTTCAGTACGAGAAATCCGATGGTCGGGACGCTGTTGAGTCTGGGGCGCCAGGCATCGACTGTGTGCCCCAACCTCGAAGATGCGAGGCGAGAATGACTATTGCGAATCACCTGGAACGGTTGAGCGAGACGATCCGAGAAGAGTCGTCGAAGCCCGAATCGTTGCGAGAGTCCGGGGCATCCGACGACGCTATCCGTCGGGCTGAGAATCTAGCGCTCGAGATGCGTAGGGGCATTCGATGCGGGGGACCTCAGTGCAGCCGACGCATTTGCTCAACGGCTAGCACGGAAGGCGATTGACGAGTGGTCCCCCCACTCGCGGCTGACCGAGGAGGTTCTTGCCTGCTCGACGGCACTGAGGTCTGTGAAGAAGTCGATCTAAACCTGAGACTGTCCCGCACGGCAAGACCGACGGATGACTCCTCATCAAAGGAACCAACAGACCCAGTGTTGTCCCGACAAGATCCAGGATGGACAGTATGAGGTTTCCCGCTCCAGATGACATGGCGGGGGCGCCAGCGTGGGACAACTATGTGGTGGCGCAAGTCGTCCAGGCCTCGCTCGGATTGTTGCCCTGCAACCTGACCCGGCTGGGGGTCGAGATCGACGGTTTGAAGGTTCGCCTCCACTCTTACTTCTCCGAAGTGACGGCCGTCGACGAGGAATGCGTGGAAGACATTGCGGACGAGCTGAGTGGTCTGCTCGGTCCGCAGGCAGATGTCAGCGTCCAGTGGAACGCCGAGGAAGGGCGGCCAATCGATCCGAGCGGCAGTCTTCGTTGGACGTTCCTGCGTTGGGATGGGGGGACTGTCTACGGGTAATTCCTTATCGCCGCGACGAAGCAGGAGAGCGGGTCGGCCGAGGGCGTCGTCAGACCTCGTCCAGGCTCCGTGGCATGGGGCGCTGGCGCTATCGGTGGGGAGGTATCAGAGGTGACTCGATCGGTGGGCTGGTGCGAGAAGGGCAGGTGCGTCGTGGTGCAAGCCCTCCTTCGGACGGCCTTCTTCCTCGCCCTCGCGTGGCTCATCTTGTTCATGCGAGCAGGGGAGCCGGAGAGCAACCGCCGATTTCTCGTGGGTCTCGCGTGTGTTCCCTTAGCTCTCTGTGTGCTGATGCTGTTCTCCTCGGTCCGCGACTACCAGTGGATCCGCAGGGGTAGACCGGACTGAGGTCGACGGGGCTGGGGGAGATGGCGGGAACCGTCGCTCGTTCCGTCCCGCAAGGGGGAGGTGCCCCCAGCCGTCCCACGTCCCGGCAACCCTGCACGTCTGCGGAGATGGCGGGAGCCGTCGCGGCTCGTACCTCGCCGCTCCTCCCAAATCCCGACGCCTTCGTTAAACGATCGAGGACCCCCAGAAAAGAGCGCTGGGAGTCCTCGATCATTCGGCGGAGATGGCGGGAGTCGTCGCTCGTTCCTCGCTCCTCCCAAATCCCGTCAACCTTCATCGAATGCCGAAGGCCCCCAGCAAAGAGCGCTGGGGGCCTTCGGCATTCGGCGGAGATGGCGGGATTTGAACCCGCGAGAGGTTTAACCCTCAACCCGCTTAGCAGGCGGGCGCACTAGGCCACTATGCGACATCTCCACGTCGCCGCCGGGCGGCAACCGGTACAGGATAGCGAGGCCCCGCCGCGCAGGACGAATCGGGCCGACCCTCAGGCTCTCGCCGGCACACGACGACGCAGGACGAGCGTCGCCGCGACTGCGCCCAGCAGAGCCCCCGACGTGTTCGCGACGACGTCCGACACCGTCGCGAACCGCTCCGGACGCAGCAGCGCCTGGCCCACCTCGATGCACGACGACAGCACGAAACCCGCCGCCGTCACCTGCCACCACGACAGCCGCGTCAACGCCACCGCCAGCCAGCCGAGCGGCACGAACAGCACGACGTTCGCCGCCGTCTGCACCACGTCGTAACCCGTCGGGCGCGGCATCCCGAACGACGACTCCAGCCAGCGCACCGGCCAGGAGTTCAGCACGTCGACGCCCTGGTCGACCGGGGTCGGCCAGAACGCGATCGCCGCCAACGCCGCCAGGTACGCGAGCGCCAGCACGACGTGGGTGGGGGAGCGGCGCATCCCCCGAGCCTAGGGCGCGCCCCCACATGGCCACCGCCGTTCGTGACCCAACACACCGCACCTCTGCCACCATGAGCGACATGCGCGTCGAGCACCTCAGGGCAGCCGTCATGAACCCCCTCACCCTCCCCGGGCTCCCCGCACACGTCTTCCTGCTGCACACCGACGACGGACTTGTCCTCGTCGACACCGGCTTCGGCACCGCCGACGTCACCGACCCCGCGCGCCGGTTCGGGCCCATCCGCCACCTGCTGCGACCCGATGGCGACCCCGACCGCACCGTCCTGCACCAGCTGCGCGCCCGCGGGCTCGATGCGTCCGACGTCGCCCACGTCGTGCTCACCCACCTCGACCTCGACCACGCGGGCGGACTCTCCGACTTCCCCGACGCCGCCGTGCACACCACCGCCGACGAGCACGCCGCCGCCGTCACCGACCCCGACCTGCTCGACCGCACCCGCTACCGGCCGCAGCAGCTCGAGCACGGCCCCCGCTTCGTGCTGCACGCAGGCCGCGGCGACGAGTGGCGCTACGGGCTCACCGGGCACGAGGTGCTGCCCGGCGTCGTGCTCGTGCCCATGCCCGGCCACTCCCGCGGGCACGCGGCCGTCGCCGTCGAGACCCCCGACGGGGTCGTCATGCACGCGGGCGACGCGGTCTTCGACGCCAGCCACGTCAGCGACCACAGCCCCCACGGCCAGCGGCTCGCGCCCGTGCGCACCCTCCGCGCCTTCGAGCAGACCGTCGGCCGCGACCGCGCCCGCATCCGCGCCAACCACCGCGAGCTGCGACGCCTCGCCTCCCTGCCCGACGTGCTCGTCGTCCCCGCGCACGATCGGCGCATCACCGACGAGCTCGTCGACGGCGCCGCCACGTGAGCGACGCCTACCGGCACGTCGTCCTCTTCCGGCTGCACGACGGCACCGACGACGCCACCCGCGACGCAGCCGTCGCGGCGCTCGCGAGCCTGCACGACCTGCCGGGCGTCCTCGAGTGGACCGTGCGCGTCTCCGACGACACCCGCAAGGGCGTCGTGGTCGTCGAGAACGCGCTCTTCGAGAGCGAGGCGGCGTTCCGGGCGTTCCAGGCCCACCCGCGGCACGCCGAGGCCGGAGCGCTGCTGCGCGAGACCGCCGACTGGTGGGTGGGCGACTACCCCGAACCCCGGGGCCGGGACGCCGACGAGATCACGTGACCCGGTCTGCGCGAGTAGGCCACGGTGGGCCGTCCGGCCCCTAGACTCGGCCACGTGCCGAAGCCCCTGTCCCTGATCGCGCTCGTCGCGTTCGTCCTCGTCGACGTCGTGCTCGTGGTCCTGGTCTTCCAGCACGTCCACCGCGCGCCGCCCGGCAGCGGCCTCGGCCCGGCTGCCGCCACCGAGTCGCCCACCCCGGAGCGCAAGACGAACCAGCAGGCGTTCGACTTCAAGCCCGCCCAGGCCGCCAGCATGGACCTCGCGAACGACGGCACCTGGGTGTTCGCCACCCGTGGCGCCTGCGAGGGACGCACGAGCGCCACGCTCTGGACCTCGACGAAGAACGGCGCGTCGCCCACCAAGCGCGACCCCGAGCTCAAGGTCATCACTGCCGTCCAGGCACGCTCCGGCGGTGAGCTGACCGTCGTCGGCGCCGGCGAGGACTGTCAGGCCCGGCAGCGCTCGTCCACCGACGGCGGCGCCACGTGGGTCGACGACCCGATGATCACCCGCTGGTACACGTCCCCGTCCGACCCGACCGTCGCCGTGTCGCCCTCGAAGGGTGAGTCCAAGCCCGGTTGCACCTTCTCGTCGCTGTCGCAGGTCGACGACGACTTCGCGCGCGTCACCTGCATCGACGGCGACGTCGTCGGCAGCGGCGACGGTGGCGGCAAGTGGCTGCTGCTCGGTCGCCTCGACAACAGCCGCACCGCCGTGTTCACGACGTTCAACGCCGGCTACGCGCTCGCCCGCTTCGAGGGCTGCGCCGCACAGCTGTTCAGCACGAAGGACTCGGGCCGCACCTGGGCGCCCGGCGGCTGCATCGTCGGCGACCCCGCCCGCGGCATCGCCGCCAACGACACCCTCGTCGCGGCCGTGGTCGGCGAGGATCCGCAGAGCTACGTCAGCGACGACCAGGGCCAGAAGTTCACGCAGCCGTAGAGGCGGCGCGCCCGCTCCGGCGGGTGGTGAGGACGGCCGTCGCACCCACCGACAGCACGGACACGAGCACCAGCGCTCCGGCGGGGCCGAGTGCGGTCCACGGGGCGCGCTCGACGTAGGCGGAGCCCTCGGCGAGCACCAGACCCCACTCCGGGCGAGGAGGTCGTGCGCCGAGCCCCAGGAACCCGAGCGACGCCAGGGCGAGCACGATGCCGGGCAGCCGCAGGGCGGCGTGGCGGGTGACGGCCGGCACGACGGCCGGCAGCGTGTGCCGCACGAGCCGGCGCACCGGCCCGACCCCCAGCACCGGCAGCACGGCCACGTGCGGCTGCGACCCTGCCTCGCGCAGCAGGGCCGACGTGTGCGCGGCGAGCGGGGCCCAGCTCACCGCCGTCACCGCCACCGCGGCACCCAGCTGCGACGGTCCGGCGATCGCGGCCACGACGAGCCCAGCGAGCACCGGAGGTGCGGCGTTCGCGATCTCGATCGGTCCGGTGGCGGCGTGCGAGAGGCACCCGACCGCCAGCCCGATCAGCAGGCACAGGACCAGCACGACGAGGCCCGTGCCGACGGTGGTGAGCGCGCCGTGACCCACCCTCGCGAGCAGGTCGCGACCGCTGGCGTCGGCGCCGAGCCAGAGCCCCGGCGACGGTGGTGCGAGGCGCGGGTGCGCCGACGTCGACGGGTCGCCGAGGAGCCCGGCCACCACGACGACGAGCAGGAGCGCGCCGGCCACGCCGGGGACGAGCAGGTCGCGACGTCGCAGCACCACCACCGGCTCCGGCAGCGACAGGGCCGACAACCGCACGGCCCGGCCGAGCAGGAGGCGAGCGAGCAGCGACGCCGCACCGCCCGCGACGGCGGCGACCACCACGAGGAGCAGCAGCCCGGCTTGCAGGGCGGGCAGGTCCTGGGCGGCGGCCGCGCCGAGCAGCGCGCGACCGATCCCCGGGATCGCGAAGACCTCCTCGACCGCCACCGCGCCGCCCGTCAGCCCGACGACCACGAGGCCCAGCTGCGGCAGCACCGACGGCACCGCGCGACGCAGCACCGCCGTCGCCACCTCCCGTCGGGTGAAGCCGGCGCCCC
>NZ_LUNF01000187.1:0-14645 GCF_001626145.1 Aeromicrobium sp. REDSEA-S32_B7 | reverse complement strand
AACGCCACCCTCGCCCAGACCGGCACCGCCGTCTCGGACTCCGCAGCCGACTACCGCCGCGCCGAGAACGCCAACCGCGCCTCCTTCGGCGGCTGACCCACCACCTCCTCCCCGCCAGGTCGCGTCCGCGGCCTGGCGGGAACTCCTGTCCGACCGACCGCACGAGAGCCGAGACCATGTACCCGCAGCGCCCCCGGAGTCGCCCATGACCACGACCGAGGCCGGACCCACCGGCCTGGTCCGTGTCACGGTGCGCACCGACGAGCGCAGCGCCGACCTCGCGCTGCCGTCAGCCGTGCCGGTGGCCGAGCTCGTGCCGGAGATCGCCCGCACGCTCGGCGCCCTCGACCCGACCACGTCGCACCGCGGCTTCGTGCTGCACCTGAGCGACGGCCGCGAGCTCTCGTCGACGAGCGGCCTGACCTTCCAGCACGTGCACGACGGTGCGGTGCTCGTGCTCGCACCGGCTTCCGACGGTCGCCGGCGTGTCTACGACGACGTCGTCGAGGCGATGGCCGACGTCGTCGAGTCCACGACGTCGCCGTGGGCGCCCACCGCGGCCCGTCGGACGGCCCTCGTCGCCGCCACCGCGCTGCTCGCCCTCGGCGCCCTGACCATCAGCCTCGAGCGTCCCAGCGTCGTGGCCGGCGCGCTCGCCGGTGTGGTCGCGCTCGTGCTCGTCACCGCCGCGATCGTGCTCGCCCGCCTGGAGGGCGAGCCCGAGGTCGCCTTGGTCCTGGGCTGGAGCGCCACCGTGTTCGCCGCCGTGGGCGGCTTCACCGCGCTCGACGAGCCCGGTCTGCTGGGCTGGCCGCTCGCCGCCGCCGGCGGTGGGGCCGCGGTCGCCGCGGCCCTGGCCCTCGTCGGGACCGTGGAGCGACGTGTGCTGCTCGCACCCGGCCTGGTGGTCGGCGCGCTCGTGGCCATGACCAGCTCCATCGTCGCGTCCACCGACATCGGCGCGCCCGAGGCGTACCTGACGCTGCTCGCCGTGCTGACCATCCTCTCCAGCCTGCTGCCCGCGCTGTCGCTGACGCTCGTCGGCGGCTCGGCCGCCCAGCCGCAGGACCCGACGGTCGAGGTCGCGGACCCCGACGAGGTCTCGATCGACCAGGTGCGCTCCAGCGCCGCCACCGGGCACAGCATCTTCCTGGCCCTCACCGCGTCCGTCGGCGTGCTGCTCCTGCTCGTCGCGCCCCTGGCCGTCACGCTCGGGGTCACCGGAGCGCTGGCCACGGTGTGCGTCAGCGTCGTCCTGCTCGCCCGCACGCGCCAGCTGCGCTCCGGCACCGAGGTCGGCGTCGGGCTCGCCGGCGCCGGAGCCGGACTGCTCGCCGTCGCGCTGAGCGTGCTGGTGCTCCGGCCCGAGTGGCGCCTGGAGCTCGTCATCGTCCTCGTCGTCGCTGCTGCGGCCACCCTCGTCGCCACGCTGGTCCGCTCCGAGGAGTCGGTCGTGCGCGGCCGTCTCGTCGAGGTGGTCGAGCTCGCGTCACTCGTCGCCCTCCTGCCACTCCTCGTCATCGCGGTCGGCATCGTCGCCGCCGTCCGGTCCTGAACTACCAAGGAGACACCTCATGAAGCTGCGCCAGGCCACCTCCGGGGCCGCCCTCACCGTGGGCGCCGTCCTGCTGTCCTTCTCGCTGCCCCAGCTGGCGTTCGCCGCCGACACCGACACCACGGCCGACGCGAGTGCCCGCGCCGCCGCGGTCGACGCGGCAGCCCTCGTCGACGGCGACTGCGACCTGCTCGTGAACCCGCTCGACCCCGACTGCTTCCCGATCCTCGACCCCGACCCGGAGCCCACCATCCCGGTGCCCACGATCCCGGTGCCGACGATCCCCACTCCGGACCCGGAGCCGACCGTGCCCGAGCCGACCATCCCCACGCCGGACCCGGAGCCGACGACCCCGCAGCCCACCACGCCCACGCCCACCATCCCGACGCCCGGCGGCGGCAACGGCGGGGGCAACGGTGGCGGCAACGGCGGTGGGAACGGCGGCGGCGGCAACGTCTCCGACGGCGGTGCCGTGGCCCCGGGCCTCGGCAACTCCGTGCCGCAGGGCCTGAGCGGCCTCGACTCCTCCCTCGGTGGGCTCGTCGCGTCGGGCTCCGGCGCCGCGGCCACGCCGCGGGGCGAGGAGCTCCCCGCCACGGGTGTGGAGGGCGGCCTGAACCTGCTGGCCGCCCTGGGTGCCGTCTTCCTGCTGATCGGTGGCGTCCTGCTGCGCCGGCCGTACTCGGCCCGCCACCGTCTCGTCTGACGGATGGCGAGCAAGCGTGACCTGGTCGAGGCGCACTCCTTCAACCGCCGTCGCCTCGTCACGGCGTTCCTGAGCGGTGCCCCGGGCGGACGGGAGGTCGAACCCGTCCGCTACGGGCGCACGCTCGCCGGCGGCATCGTGCTGGCAGCCCTGCTGGTGGCCGGTGCCGCCGTCGCCGGTGTGCTCAAGCCCGCCGTCGGCGACGGCTGGCGCGAGAACGGCCTGGTCATCGCGAAGGACAGCGGCTCACGGTTCGTGCAGTACGAGGGCACGCTGTTCCCCGTCATCAACATCACCTCGGCCCGGCTCGCCCTGGCGGGCCAGGACCAGGTGAAGGTCTCCTACGTCCCCGACGACGTGCTCGTCGACGAGCCGAAGTCGCAGCCCGTCGGCATCCCCGGCGCGCCCGACTACCTGACCCCCGCGTCGCTGCTCGTGCAAGACCGGTGGAGCGCGTGCACCAACGAGCAGGGCGGGCTGACGGTCGACGTCAGCGACACCCCGGGAACCCGGCGCTCGAGCCAGGACTCGCTGCTCGCCCGCGACACGAAGGACCGGCTCTGGCTCGTGTCGGGCTCACGACGCTACGCCGTGCCGGCCGGCCGGCTGGGCCAGTCGGTGCTGCGCGGTGTCGGGGTCGGGCAGGACGACCCGTTCCCGGCGTCGGACGCCTGGCTGCAGCTCGTGCCCGAGGGGACGTCGCTGGCCCCGCTGACCGTGCCCGGTTCCGGCAGCCGCTTCAGCGGGAGCACCGGGGTCGCCGGCCTCGACGTCGTCGGAACCCCCGTCTCCGTCGACGGCACGGGCTACGTGCTCGGCCGCCGGGGCCTGGTGCAGCTCAGCGACTTCGCGTACGCCGTCTACACCGCGACGAGCCGCCTGCCGGAGCAGCAGGTCGACGTCGGCGACGTGCAGTCCGTCCCGGCGCAGAGCGCGTCGGGCGTCGTGCCCGGCGACTGGCCCACCGAGCTGCCCGACCAGAGCGACGACCGTCGTCCGTGCCTGCAGCTGGTGGCCGGCGAGGACGGCGCCACCAGCACGCCGGTGCTGGCCGAGGCCACCCGCGACGAGGCGCGCGCCACGGGCGCCCAGCGTCTGGTGCGTGTCGAGCAGGGTCGCGGTGCGCTGGTCCGCTCGACGACCCGCTCCCGCGCGAGCACGAACGACACCACCTTCCTCGTCGACTCCCGCGGGACCCGGTTCGCGATCGGGCCGAAGGACCAGGTGCCGACCGTCCTGCGGGCGCTCGGCTACGAGTCGGTCGAGCCGATCGCGACGCCGCGCGCGTGGGTCGAGCTGTTCTCCAGCGGCCCCGAGCTCTCGCTGGCCGCGGCCGTGCAGGCGGCTGACGGGGCGAAGCAGTGACGTTGCGTCTCGCGCACGTCGTCGCCGGCGCGGCCCTGCTGCTGCCCACCTTGACGCCGCTCGCACCGGCCGTGGCCGTCGACCAGCCGCCCAACGCGCAGGAGGGGCGCTGCGAGGTGGGCCGCACGCAGCTCGTCTCCGACCCGACCGCGATGACGAACGTGCGCGACGCCGGCTTCCCCGACGCCTGGCGCGAGGGCACCGGCAAGGGTGTCCGGGTGGCCGTGGTCGACACCGGGGTCGACACCCGCAACCAGCACCTGCGGTCGGGCGTGGAGCCCGGTCGGTCCTTCATCGGCGGCCAGGCCACCGAGGACCCCTACGCCCACGGCACGGCCCTCGCGGGCATCATCGCCGCCCGCCGCGCGACGGGTTCGGTGCTCATCGGGGCCGCGCCCGAGGCCACGATCGTGCCGGTCCGTGTGCTCGGCGAGGGCAGCACGACGGCCGACGTCGCCGCCGGCATCCGGTGGGCGGCCCAGCAGGGCGTCGACGTCATCAACGTCTCGCTCACGACGGGCTCCTCCGACAAGGACCTCCCGGCGCTGCGTCGCGCCACCGAGGTCGCCCTGCGCAGCGGTGCCATCGTGGTGGCGGCGTCGGGCAACACGCAGGAGGACGCCCCCTTCACCCAGGTGCAGTACCCGGCCGGCTTCGACGGCGTGGTCGGGGTCGCGGCGACGAACGCCGCGGGTGCCGTCGACGACTGGAGCGTGCACGGCCCGCACGTCGACGTCGCCGCCCCGGGGGCCAACGTGCTCACCGCGTTCCGCTCCAACGGCGACTGCCTCGTGGGCCTGGACCACCCGTACACGAGCTACGCCACGGGCTACGTGAGTGCCCTGGCCGCGATGCTCGTCCAGCGCTTCCCGGACGACTCGCCCCGCCAGGTCGTCAACCGGCTGCTGGCCACGGCGGACCGACCCGTCGAGGACCAGCGCGACGACACCCGGGGCTGGGGCACGATCCAGCCCGTCGCCGCCATGACGAGCACCTCGAACGCGGCACCGGGCACGTCCCAGGCGGCGTCGGCGCCGCAGGAATCCACGATCCTGCCGACCGTGGCCGGACGCGACCCGCTCGACAGCACGCGGCACCAGCTGGCCTGGTGGCTGCTCGGCGCCGCCGGTGCGACGGCGGTGGCGCTCGTCCTGGCCCCGTGGGCCCGACGTCGACGCCGCCTCACCCCGCGCTGACTCCTCCCTCGGGCGTCGCGCCGGCGCCGCGACGGGTGACCAGCAGCACCACCGCCGCCGCGAGCGCCGACAGGGAGCACACCGCCCAGACCGTCAGGTAGCCCGACAGCGGCGCGTGCCCGAGCGCGGGGTCGTCGATCGAGCCGGTCGAGGCGAGGGCGATGGCGAACACCGCGGAGGCGATCGCGCCGCCCACCGTCTTCGTCGCGTTGGTCATGCCGGTGGCGAAGCCCGTCGCGTGGGCCGGTGCTGCTGCCGCCGCGGCGGCCGGGAGGGCCGCCACCAGCAGGCCCGACCCGACTCCGGCGACGCCCATGTTCGTGAGGGTCTGCCCCGCGCTGTCGTGCAGCGGGAGGAACAGGCCGTAGCCGACACCGACGAGCGTGCAACCGACGACCATCGCGACGCGGGGGCCGAGCAGGCCGGCGAGCAGCGGCAGCGACAGCGCGCCGACCACCATGGTGACGACGTAGACGCCGATGAGCGTCGAGACGAACGCCGCGGACGCACCGAGGCCGAAGCCCGCGACGTCGGGGTCCGTCCGCGCGAACGTCGAGAGCGGGATCTGCGCGCCGAGCACCGACATCCCGAACAGGAACGCCGTGAGCTGGACAGGCCACTGGGCGCGCAGGGCGAACGTGCGCACGTCGATCAACGGCGCGACCGTGCCATCGACCCTCGCCCCCAGCGCCGCCTCGAACCGCACGAGTCCGGCGAGCGCCGCCAGCGAGAGCGCGACCAGGAGCCACGGGACCGGCGACCCGGCCCCGAGCAGGCGGATGGCGATGAGGCCACCCATCAGCAGGCCGAGCGTGACCGTGAGCCAGCCGAGTCCCGCGTAGTCGTAGCCGCCCGAGGCCTGGCCGCGGTCGCGCTCGACGCCGAACCAGACGACGAGCAGGCAGGCCGTCACCGCGACGGCCGGGAGGCACAGCAGCACCGTCATCGACGTCGCCTCCACGAGGGCGCCCGACGTGAGCGCACCGACGATGACACCGGTCTCGAGCGCGGCCACGAGGAACGCCGCGGCGCGGCGCGTCGTCCGGTGCTGGTCGGCCCGGCCGGCGGTGCGACGGTGGATGATCGCCACCTCGACGGGCAGCCACACGACGTAGGCGCCCTGGAGCGCCCAGCCGACGAGGAACGTCGAGAAGCCCGGCGCGAGGGCGAGCGTCCACGACCCGGCCGCGGTCACGGCCGTGGACAGCAGCAGCACGTTGCGGTGCCCCCAGAGGTCGCCGAGCCGAGCCAGCAACGGCACGGCGAGCGCCGACAGCACGAGCTGCGCGGCCTCGAACCAGTTGACGTCGGCGTCGCGGATGCCGAGATGGCGGGCGATGTCGGAGAAGATCGGGGTGTAGAAGCCCTGCAGGACGCCGCTCACGACCTCGACGGCCACGAGGAACCCGACGACGGACCAGAGCGAGCGGTGCAGCGTCGCGGTCGTGGTCACGTCACAGCCCCCTCAGGAGCGCCACGTACCAGTCGACGCCCTCCAGCCAGGCCGCCACGTGCACGTGCTCGTCGTAGGAGTGGATCGACGCCCGCTGCTCCTTGCTCATCCGCAGCGGCGCGAAGCGGTACACGCGGGAGCAGATCGCGGTGAAGGTGCGGCTGTCGGTGCCGGCCATCATGACGTAGGGCGTGACGACGGCGTCCGGGAACACGGCGCCGACCGTCCGTTCGAGCAGGGCGAACGCACCCTGCGCCTCCGGCTCGGTGGTGGGCGACAGCGGGCTCGGCTCGTTGGCCTCGACGACGTCGACGACCACCTCGTCGTCGTCCACCGCGGCGCGCACGTGCTCCACCGCGGCGGCGACGCTCTCGCCGGGCATGATCCTGAGGTTCACCTCGGCGCGCGCCCGGGCCGGGATGACGTTGTGCGCCGGAGCCCCCACGAGCGTGGTCGCGACCATCGTGGTGCGCGCCATCGCCGCCGTCTCCGGACCGGCAGCCACGAGCACGCGACCGAGCACGGCCGGCGGGGTCCGCGTGGCGCCTGCGAGCAGCGCGCGCAGCGGCAGGGGCAGGTGGCCGGCGAGCCGGCGGAGCAGGTCGACGGTGGGACCGGGCACGTTGACCCCGAACTGCTCACGGTCGAGCCGCCAGAGCGCGCGACCGAGCCGCGCGGCGGGGGCGCGGGTCGGGGGCGTGGAGGAGTGGCCACCTCGTCCGGTGACCGTGAGCGAGAGGGTGGTCGTGCCCTTCTCGGTGGAGCCGATGACCGCGACGGGTGCCGACACGCCGGGGAACGCCTGCCCGGCGACCGCGCCGCCCTCGTCGAGCACGAACCACGGCTCCACCCCACGACGGGCCAGCTCGGCGACGGCAGCCGGCGCCGAGGGGCCCGACACCTCCTCGTCGGCCCCGAAGGACAGCCAGACGTCCTGCGCCGGCTCGAAGCCGTCGGCGAGGAGCCGTTCGACGGCCGTGCAGATCGCGACGAGCTGGCCCTTGTCGTCGAGCGTGCCGCGTCCCCAGACGGCCGGCCCCTCGGCCGTCTCGACGACGTCGGCGGCGAACGCGTCGTGCGTCCACGGGTCGTCGGGCGTCACAGGGACGACGTCCTGGTGGGCCATGAGCACCACGGGACGGTCGGGCGACGCGCCGGCCCAGCGCCACAGCAGCGCCCGAGGGGCGGCGTCGCCGAGGTCGACGCGCTCGAGCTGCGCGTGCAGGAGCGGGAAGTGCTCGGCGAGCAGCGCGTGCAGGCGCGCGAACGGCTCGGGGTCGGTGAGTGCCGGGTCGCGGTCGGCCACGGTGGGCACGCGGATCGCCGCGCGCAGGATCTCGACGTCGGGGTGCACTCCCCGACGCTAGCCCCTCCCCGGGTCCATCCCGCTCCCCCGAACCGCCCCCACCCCTCTGAGCGTGACGTTCGCGGGGCGACGACGCCCACATCGCCCCGCGAACGTCACGCTCAGCGGGGTCGAGGGGTCAGAGGGTGAGGACGCGTCCGGCGACGACGAGGAGCACCTGGTCGCACTCGGCCGAGAACCGCTGGTTCACGACGCCGAGCAGGTCGCGGAAGACGCGGCCCGACCGGTGCTCCGGCACCACGCCCATCCCGACCTCGTTGGTCACCAGCACGACGGTGCGCGACGTCCGGGCGAGCGCCGACGCGGCGGCGTCGACGCGCTCCATCAGCACCGGCTCCCAGTCCTCGCGGATCGCGTCCCACGCGTCGAGCTCGTCGAGCTGGGCGGTGAGCCAGGTGCCCAGGCAGTCGACGAGCACGGCGGTGCCGTCGTCCCCGTCCTCGATGGCGGACTCGAGGTCGGTGGTCTCGAGCGTCGTCCAGTGTGACGGACGACGCTCCTGGTGCAGCGCCACCCGGTGGGCCCACTCGGGGTCGTCGTCGGGGTCGGCCGGCGGTCCGGGGGCCACGTAGACGACCTGCTCGTGCGCCACCACCAGTGACTCCGCGGTCACGCTCAGGAGCACCGCGGCGGCAGGACGCTGCCCGACGTGTAGACGGCGCTGTAGCTCGCCCAGCCCGCCTTCCCCGTGCTGGTGTTGCGGGCGTACACCCACCAGACGCCGTTGTCGTTCTGCCGGCTGCAGTGCACGTCGATCCCCTGGTTGGGGTACCCGCGGCCGACGATGGTGCAGTCGTTGTAGCCGGCGGTGCGGATGGCGGTGCCGTCGCCCCAGCTGAACGTGCCGGTGCTGATCAGGTCCGGGTGGACGTCCCAGCGCGGGGCGGTGCAGTCGTTGGCGGCGACTGCAGGTCCGGCCGTCGTCGGTCCGACGGCGACGAGTGCTCCCACCGCCATGGCCGCTGCGCCTGCAAGTCTCATCGAACGCTTCATGGTGATCCCTTTCTCCTGGGACGCCCACAGGCGACCCCCCGACGAGACGGTCGGTGTGACCTGCCTCACAGCGCACCGTACGCTCGACCTGCCCGTCCGTCGAGTGCTCGAGCCGCTGGGTGGTGCAGGCGTCCCGCCCACGGTCCGCAGACGGTCGACGCGCGCCCGGCGACGGGAGCCGCACGCCGCTCGCCGACGGACCGGCACCGCTCGGCGCGACGCAACGTACGCAACTGGCGTGACCCGGGTCACGCGTGGTCGGATGGATCGGCGCGCCGGCTCGTCCCGCCGCCCCGCGCCCGAGTCCTGTCCTGCTGCACCACCCCGGGAGACCCATGAGCACCCGCACCCCGACCGCCCCGCAGCCCACCGGCACCGGTGGCGGGAGCAGCCGGATCCGCACCATCGTCGTCTGGTCGGCGGTCGCCCTCGTCGGCGCCGTCTGCTGGGCCGTCCTCGCGCTCTCGCGCGGCGAGGACGTGTCGGCGCTGTGGATCCTGTTCGCCGCCCTGTCGTCGTACGCCATCGCGTACCGCTTCTACTCGCGGTTCATCGCGCGCAAGGTCCTCGAGGTCGACGACACGCGCGCGACCCCGGCCGAGCGCCTGGAGAACGGCGTCGACTACGAGGTGACCGACCGTCGGGTGCTGTTCGGCCACCACTTCGCCGCCATCGCCGGCGCCGGTCCGCTCGTCGGTCCCGTGCTCGCGGCGCAGATGGGCTACCTGCCCGGCACCATCTGGATCATCGTCGGCGTCATCCTCGCCGGCGCCGTCCAGGACATGGTCGTGCTGTTCCTGTCGATGCGCCGCGACGGCAAGAGCCTCGGCCAGATGGTGCGCGACGAGATCGGTGTCGTCGGCGGCACCGCTGCCCTGATCGCCGTCTTCGCGATCATGATCATCATCCTCGCGGTGCTGGCGCTGGTGGTCGTGAACGCGCTCGCGGAGTCGCCGTGGGGCGTCTTCTCGATCGGCCTGACCATCCCCATCGCGCTCTTCATGGGCTTCTACCTGCGCTACCTGCGCCCGGGTCGCGTCCTCGAGACCACCGCCATCGGCGTCGTGCTCCTGCTGCTCGCGATCGTCGGCGGCGGGTACGTCGACCAGCTGGGCCTCGGCGACGCGCTCACGCTGAGCAAGGAGCACCTCGTCATCGCGCTCGTCGTCTACGGGTTCGTCGCGTCGATCCTGCCGGTCTGGATGCTGCTGACGCCGCGCGACTACCTCTCGACGTTCATGAAGATCGGCGTCATCGTGCTGCTGGCCGTCGGCCTGGTCATCGCCGCGCCGACGCTGCAGGCCGACGCGGTCACGAGCTTCGCCGTCGACGGAGACGGCCCGGTGTTCGCGGGCAAGCTGTTCCCGTTCGTCTTCATCACCATCGCCTGCGGTGCGCTGTCGGGCTTCCACGCCCTCATCGCCTCGGGCACGACGCCGAAGATGATCGCCAAGGAGAGCCACGTCCGGATGATCGGGTACGGCGGCATGCTGATGGAGTCGTTCGTGGCGATCAGCGCCCTCATCGCGGCCGTCGTCATCGACCAGGGCCTCTACTACGCGATGAACGCCCCCGCCGGCGCGACCGGCGGCACGCCCGAGGGCGCGGCGGCGTTCGTCAGCCAGCTCGGGTTCACGATCACGCCCGGCGACCTCACCGCCGCCGCGGCGTCGATCGAGGAGTCGACGCTGGTGTCGCGCACGGGCGGCGCGCCGACCCTCGCCTTCGGTCTCTCGCAGGTCTTCCACCAGGCGTTCGGCGGCAACCTGCAGGCCTTCTGGTACCACTTCGCGATCATGTTCGAGGCGCTGTTCATCCTCACCGCCGTCGACGCCGGCACCCGCGTCGGCCGGTTCATGCTGCAGGACACGATCGGCAACGTCTGGACCCGCTTCGGCGACGTCTCGTGGCGGCCCGCCGCGTGGAGCGCGAGCGCCGTCACGGTGGGCGCGTGGGGCTACTTCCTCTACATCGGCATCAGCGACCCCCTCGGCGGCATCAACCAGCTCTTCCCGCTGTTCGGCATCGCCAACCAGCTGCTCGCGGCCATCGCCCTGACGCTGTGCGTGACCCTGCTGCTCAAGCACGGCAAGCTGAGGTGGGTGTGGGTGCCCGGCATCCCGCTCGCGTGGGACCTCGTCGTGACGATGACGGCGAGCTGGCAGAAGGTGTTCAGCGACAACCCCGCCATCGGCTACTTCGCGCAGGCCGACCGGTACCGCGAGGCGCGCGACGCCGGCGACGTGCTGGCGCCGGCGGCCGACCCGGGCCAGATGGACCAGATCATCCGCAACTCCACGACGAACGGCGTCATCCAGGCGGTGTTCGCGCTGCTCGTCATCGTCGTCGTCGCCAACGCCGTGGTGATCTGGGTGCGCGCGGTCCGGGTCGGGTCGCTGCCCACCACCGAGGTGCCTCACACGCCGTCGCAGATCGTCGCGCCGGCCGACTTCGTCGCGACCCGCGAGGAGAAGGAGGCGGTCGCCGCGTGGGAGGCCGAGCGAGGCGAGCTCACCGGCCAGCGGGGTCACCGATGAGCCGCTTCGCGCGCTTTCGTCGCCTCGTCCGGGAGTTCACGGGCGAGGCGGCGTGGGACGACTACCTCGCGGCCTGCGAGCGCGACGGCGTCGAGCCGACGACCCGCCGCGCCTTCGAGCGCCACCGCGCCGACCGGATCGAGCACGCCCCCATGGCGCGCTGCTGCTGACCCGCCCGCACGTGCGCGTTTGCGTGGGGCCCCACGCAAACGCGCAGATCGGGCGCATGTTTGCGGTGGGCGGAGCCTGCTTGCGTGGGGCCCCACGCAAGCAGGCCGGCCGGGCGAGGGTGCGCGACGCGGGACTGCGGCCGACGATGGACGCATGAGCGAGCGCTACCCCGACGAACGCATCGAGACCGGCCGCGTGGTGAAGGCGCCCGCCGACACGATCTTCGCGGTGCTGCGCGACCCGTGGGGGCACGTCGCGATCGACGCCTCCGGCATGCTGCAGTCGGTCGAGGGCGACGTCGTCGCCGCGGTCGGCGACCGGTTCCTCGTGCACATGGACCGTGAGTCCTACGGCGACATCCCCGACCTCAAGGAGTACGACGTCACGGTCGTCATCGAGGAGTACGAGCCCGACCGGCTGATCACCTGGTCGATCATCGGCCGGGTGCGCCCACCGATCGGGCACCGCTGGGGGTACCGACTCGAACCCGTCGACGGCGGCACGCAGGTCACGTCGGTGCTCGACTGGAGCCACGCGCGGGACGACTGGAAGGACCAGTTCCCGATCGTCGACGAGGACGGTCTCAAGGCCACCCTCGGGATCCTGGAGCGGGCGGCGCGGCTCGGGTACGTCCGCGGCTCGTAACCGCGCTGCAACCCGCCTGGGCTTGCGCGCACCCGTCCCTGCCACCACGATCGACGGAACACGCGATCGGGAGGGACCGCATGAGCGACCAGACCACGAGCGCAGCCGGGGGTGCCGGGCAGCAGGAGGAGCTGAAGCGGTCCATCACCGGCCGGCTGCTGTTCTTCTACGTGCTGGGCGACGTGCTCGGCTCCGGCATCTACGCCCTCATCGGCGTCATGGCGTTCACGGTGGGCGGCGCGTTCTGGCTGTCGTTCGTCATCGGCGTCACCGTCGCACTGCTCACCGGCTTCGCCTACGCCGAGCTCATCACCAAGTACCCCCAGGCCGCGGGGGCCGCGCTGTACACGCACAAGGCGTTCGGCAACCGGTTCCTGACCTTCATGGTCACGTTCTGCCTGCTCGCCGCCACCATCGCCGCCGCCGGCACCTTGGCGCGGGTCTTCGGCGGCACCTACTTCCAGTCCTTCGTCGAGGGTGCGTCGGTCACGCTCGTCGCCATCGTCTTCATCGTCGCACTCTCGCTGCTGAACTTCCGCGGCATCACCGAGTCGGTGTGGACCAACATGGTCATGACGCTGATCGAGACGACCGGCCTGCTGATCATCCTCGCGGTCGGCGTGGTCGTCCTGGCCGAGGGCGACGCGAACCTGCAGCAGCCGTTCGAGCTCAACGAGGGCAACCCGACGCTCGTCGTCCTCGGCGGGGTGGCGCTCGCGTTCTTCGCGATGACGGGCTTCGAGAACGCCGCGAACATCGCCGAGGAGACGCAGGACCCGAGCCGGACGTTCCCGCGGGCGCTGCTCGGCGGCATGACCCTCGCCGGCATCCTCTACATGGTCATCGCGTTCATCGCGTCGATGGTCGCGCCGCTCGACCAGCTCACCGCGAACAAGGGCGAGGACGGCAGCCTGCTGACCGTCGTGCAGAACGGCCCCATCCCCGTGCCCGAGCTCGTGTTCTCCGCGATCGCGCTCGTGGCCGTCACCAACACGACACTCGTCTCCCTCGTGGCGCAGTCGCGCATCATGTACGGCATGGCGCGCCAGGGCATCGTGCCGCGGATCTTCGCCCGCACCCACGCCACCCGCCGCACCCCGTGGGTCTCGATCGTCTTCACGGCAGCCATCGTGTGCCTGCTGCTCGCCGTGGCCGACGTCGACCGGCTGGCCACGGTGACCGTCCTGTTCCTCATCGTCGTGTACGGCATGGTCTGTCTCGCGGCGCTCACGCTGCGCGGGACGCCCGTCGAGCACGAGCACTACTCCGCGCCCATCGTCATCCTCGTCGTCGGCGTGGTCGCCAACGTGGCGATCCTGGTGCACACGATGATCAACGACCGGGGCTCGATCCTGTGGTGCGGTGCGATCGTCGCCATCGGCGTCGTGATGTACGGCGTCAACGCCTTCGCGATGCGTCACCAGCCGCACGCCCTCGACCCCACCGACCTGTCCGGCTAGCCTCACCCGCAACGACCCACCCAGGAGAAGCCCATGCACGTGCTCGTCGCCACGGACGGCTCGAAGCAGTCGCTCCAGTCCGCCACGTACCTGCGCCACGTCGTCGACGCCGACAGCGTCACCAAGGTCAGCGTCGTCGCCGTCGTCAGCCCGCTCGCCGCGGTGCCGTTCGCGGCAGAGGGCAGCGCCGACGGCGGTGTCGAGCTGTCGTTCCGCCGCGAGGCCGAGCAGGCCACGCTCAAGGTCGCCGAGGCGCTCGACGGCTGGGGCCCGCCCGTCACCACGCACGTCTACAGCGGCGCGCCGGCGAACGAGATCATCAAGGCGGCCAAGCGGTTCGACTCCGGCCTCATCGTGCTCGCCAGCCAGAGCACCCGCACCCAGGCGGTGCTCATGGGCTCGGTCTCGCACAAGGTCCTGAACCAGGCCACCTGCCCCGTGCTCGTGCACCGTCCGGGCCCCAAGCCGGCGCGGAAGCCGGTGCGCCGGGCCGCGAAGAAGGCCTGACCCTCGCTGAGCCGGGTGGTCGCGCGCGGCTCAGCGCGACCGGGGCTGACGGTGCAGCCACGGCCCGAGCAGCCGGGTGACCCACGGCAGCAGCACGTACGTCATGAGCGGCGTCATGACGCAGACCGTGACGAGCACGCGCAGGGGCAGCCACACGTCGGCCAGGTAGTGCACGCCGATCTCGTTGGTCACCACGCTCAGCGGGAAGAAGACGATGAAGATCGAGATCATCTGCTTCCACCGTGGCGGTGCGACCGGGACCGAGCGCAGGTCCTCCAGGTCGACGCGCGACGGGTCGTCGAACCAGCCCTCGATGCCGGTGCGACGCTCGAGCCGGGTCTCGTCGGCGATGCCCTGGGCGCTGTCGAGCCACCAGCGGCGCTGCCGCGACGACATCCACACGTCGAGGTCGGCGTCGCTCGCGAAGCGGAACAGCATGTGCCACTCCCCCGACGTCGGCGACGTGCGCACCCACCCCGAGCCGAGGAAGCCGTCGAAGCGCTCCGCCAGCTCCGAGCCGGCCCGCAGCCACGCGACCATCTGGTCCTCGTGCGCAGGGTCGACGTGGCGCGTCACCGACACGGTCACGGGGACGGGAGACGGGGCGTGCTCGCTCATGCCCCCCAGACTAGGAAGTCGGTGCCGCCGCCGTCGCGTCCGCCGGTGCCCGCCGCTGGGTGACGATCTCCAC
>NZ_LUNF01000186.1:0-7362 GCF_001626145.1 Aeromicrobium sp. REDSEA-S32_B7 | reverse complement strand
CTCTCCGGCGGCGGCACGCAGGTCATCTCCATCGGCAGCGGGAGCCTGCTCGGCGCGAACTCGGGCATCGGCATCTCCCTCGGCGACGACTGCGTCGTGGCGGCGGGCTGCTACGTCACGGCCGGCACGAAGGTGCGCACCCCGGACGGCACGGTCGTCAAGGCGGCCGAGCTGAGCGGCCAGGACAACCTGCTGTTCCTCACCAACAGCGAGACGGGCCAGGTCGAGGCGCGACCGCGGGGCGAGCGCCGCGGCATCGAGCTGAACTCCGACCTGCACGCCAACTGAACGAGGTGCCCTCGCGTCGTCGCCCGACGGTGGGTCCGTCTGCCTAGGGTGGCGCCGTGAAGCTGCGCTGGGTCCTCCTCGTCACCGTGCTGGTGGCCGGTGGGCTGGTGGTGACGGTCTTCACCGACCGCCAGCCGCGTCGCAGCGAGTACTGCGTGGCCCGCGTGGGCGACACGGTGGCGCAGGTCGACGTCGAGCAGGCGCGCTGGTCGTCGCTGATGGCGGCGCTCGCCCAGAACCGGGGTCTGCCGCCGCGCGCGACGACGATCGCGATCGCGACCGCATTCCAGGAGTCCAAGATCCGCAACATCGACTACGGCGACCGCGACTCGGTGGGGCTGTTCCAGCAACGTCCGTCGCAGGGCTGGGGCACGGTCGATGAGATCATGGACCCGGCGTACGCGATCGGGAGGTTCTACGACGGGCTCGAGAAGGTCGACGGGTACACCCGCAAGCAGATCACCGTGGCCGCGCAGGAGGTGCAGCGCTCCGCGTTCCCCGGCGCCTACGCGCAGCACGAGGACTACGCCCGGGCGCTGTCGTCGGCGCTGCGCGGCTACAGCCCGGCGGCGTTCACGTGCCAGCTGAACCCGGTGGGCGGAGGCAACGTGCGCAGCGTCGCCGCCGACGTCGACGCGGCGTTCGGCGAGATCGAGCACACGAGCGACGAGGCGCAGGACGAGCTGACGTTCCGGTTCGCGGGTGCTCGGGCCGACGTGCGGGCGCGGGGCTGGGCGCTCGCGCACTACCTGGTGGCCAACGCCGAGCACCTGAAGGTCGCCGCCGTCTCCTTCGACGGCCGCCGCTGGAGCGCCGAGGACTCCCCCGACGGCTGGGTGCGCGACACCGGCGCCCGCCCCGACCGGGTCGTCGCCTCCCTGCGCTGACCCGTCGGCGGTAGGTGACGCGCGTCAGACGGGGTCGGTACCGCGCGCGACCTACCTGCACACGTCGTTCCGCGCGTCACCTACCGCCCTGGCGGGGGTGCCGGGCCGTGGGCGGCAGAGGGAACAGTGACACCCGCCCTACTCACGAGTCACGAAGCCCGGCCATACTGACGGGCAGTCCCGCCGTCTGCAGGAAGAGAAGCCACGTGCGCAACCCCCGTGCATTCCTCCGTCCCCTCGCGGTCGGAGCTCCCGCTCCGCTGTCCGAGGTGCCGTTCCGTCCGTCCCGGATGATCCACTTCTTCGACCCGAGCAACGAGAAGATGGCGGCCAAGGTGCCGGACATCGCGAAGAAGGTCGACATCATCCTCGGCAACCTCGAGGACGCAATCAAGACCGAGAAGAAGGAGGCCGCGCGTCAGGGTCTCGTCGACATCGCGAAGGCGACCGACTTCGGCGACACGCAGCTGTGGGTGCGCGTGAACAGCCTCGACTCGCCGTGGGTCCTCGACGACCTGACGACGTTGGTGACGGAGATCGGCGACAAGCTCGACGTCATCATGGTGCCGAAGGTGGAGGGTGCGCAGGACATCCACTACGTCGACCGGCTGCTGGCGCAGCTGGAGGCGAAGGGGAACGTGCAGAAGCCGCTGCTGGTGCACGCGATCCTCGAGACCGCGCTGGGCATGACGAACGTCGAGGAGATCGCGGCGGCGAGCCCGCGCATGCAGGGCATCAGCCTCGGCCCGGCCGACCTCGCGGCGAGCCGTCGGATGAAGACGACGCGCGTCGGCGGTGGTCACCCGGGCTACCTGGTGCGTCAGGACCCGACGGGCGAGGACCTGACGGAGGGTCGCACGACCTACCAGCAGGACCTGTGGCACTACACGATCGCGCGCATGGTCGACGCCTGCGCCGCGAACGACATCCTCCCGTTCTACGGTCCGTTCGGCGACATCAAGGACGTCGTGGCGTGCGAGGACCAGTTCCGCAACGCGTTCCTGCTGGGCTGCGTGGGCGCGTGGAGCCTGCACCCGGTGCAGATCGACATCGCGAAGAAGGTCTTCTCCCCGAGCGCGGAGGACGTGGCGCACGCGAAGGAGGTCGTCGAGGCGATGGGCGACGGCTCCGGTGCGGTGATGATCAACGGCAAGATGGAGGACGACGCGTCCTGCAAGCAGTGCCTCGTGATGCTCGACCTGGCCCGTGAGCTGGCCGAGCGCGACCCCGAGCTGAAGGAGCTGTACGCCCTGTGAGCACCACTCCCGCCCCCATCCGTCCCCGCCGCTCGGTGCTGTACATGCCGGGCGCGAACGAGCGCGCGCTCGAGAAGGCGAAGTCGATCGACGCCGACGCGCTGATCCTCGACCTCGAGGACTCCGTGGCCCCCGACGCGAAGGAGCAGGGCCGCGAGAACGTCGTCGCGGCCGTGCGGTCGGGCGAGTACGGCCACCGCGAGCTCGCGATCCGCGTGAACTCGATCGGCACCGAGTGGCACGACGCGGACGTCAAGGCGGCGAGCCAGGCCGGTCCCGACGCGATCCTCGTGCCGAAGGTCGAGTCGGCGGAGCAGGTGCTGGCGCTCGTCGCGGCCCTGGAGAAGCACGGCGCGCCGGAGCACACCCAGCTCTGGGCGATGATCGAGACGCCGCGCGCGCTGCTGCACGCGGAGGAGATCGCTGCCGCGCACGAGCGCCTGACGGTCGTCGTCATGGGCACCAACGACATCGTGAACGAGACGTACGGCCTGCACGTGCCCGGCCGCAACGCCACCGTGCTGACGTCGCTCGCCTGGACCCTGCTGGCCGTCCGCGCCGCCGGCAAGGTCGTCATCGACGGTGTCTACAACGCGGTGAAGGACCCGGAGGGCTTCGAGGCCGAGGCGCGTCAGGGTCGCGAGATGGGCTTCGACGGCAAGACGCTCATCCACCCCTCGCAGGTGGAGCCCGCGAACGTCGCGTTCGCGCCGTCGGCCGATGACGTCGAGCGCGCGCAGGGCCTCATCGACACGTTCGAGGAGGCGAAGGCCGCCGGGCAGGGCGTCGTGACCTTCAACGGCAAGATGGTGGAGGAGCTGCACGTGCGCGACGCGCGGCGCATCCTCGCCTTCCACGAGGCGCTGCAGGGTCGCTGACCACCCGCCGAGGGGCCCCGTCCGCGCGGACGGGGCCCTTCGTGCGTCCGGGGTCAGCCGACGACGGCCGCCGCGACGGCGACGGCGGGCACCGACAGCACGGTGGTGGCGAAGACGGCGTCGCGCGCCAGCACCGTGGAGCGGTCGTAGCGCACGGCGATGACGAAGATGTTCTGCGCGGCGGGCAGCGCCGCGAGCACGGTGACGGCGAGCAGCGGGGCTCCCTCCATGCCGAGCGCGAAGCGGCCGACCGTGTACGCCACGACGGGCTGGACCACGAGCTTCAGCGTCACGATCAGTGCGAGCACCGGTGCGCTGCCACCGCTGCCCGGGCGGGGTCCGAGCCGCAGCGAGACGCCGTAGGCGATCAGCATGGCGGGCACCGCCATGGCCCCGACGAGGCCGAGCGGCTCGTCGACGAGCCGCGGGAGCCGCACGTCGCTGAGCGAGAGGGTGAGCCCGAGCAGGGAGCCGACGGTCAGGGGCGTGCGCAGCGGTCGGGTGACGAAGCGGTGCCACGGCACCCGGTGCTCCGCGACGGCGACGTCGAGCACCGCGAGGGCGATCGGCTGCAGCACCAGCATCTGCAGCAGCAGGGTCGGCGCGACGAGCGCGGCGTCGCCGAGCACGTAGGCCGCGATCGGCAGGCCGAGGTTGCCGGCGTTGACGTACGCCGAGCAGAGCGCACCGACGACCGTGTCGGCGAGATCCTGGCGCAGCACCAGCCGCGCCACTACGACGTAGAGCAGGACCACCGTGACCACGGCGCAGCCGGTGGCGACGAGGTTGCGCGACAGCACCGCCGAGACGTCGGCGTCCTGCAGCACCGTGATCATCAGGGCCGGGCTCGCGACGTAGAACGCGAGCCGCGACAGCACGACCTGGGCGCTGAGGTCGAAGACCCGCAGGTGCGCCAGCAGGGCACCGAGCGCGATCAGGGCGCCGATGGTGGTGAACCCCTCCAGGACGCCGCTCATCGCGCTCATCGTCGCAGAGCGCCACCACGCCCTCCCCCGCGCCCTCCTCCCGCGTTCTGTGGACTTCGTGACGGTCTCTGCGCGGAGAACCGTCGCCATCTCCACAGAACGCGGGGTGGCGCGTCCCGGGACGACGAGGGGCCCCGTCCAGGCGGACGGGGCCCCTCGCGACGCGTGGCGTCTACCTCTGGGTCAGCATCTGCAGCCGGTGGGCGTCCTGCACCGCCTGCATCTCGCGGCGCTGTCGGACGGTCTCCAGCAGGACCTGACGGTCGGTGTCGGACATCTCGTCCCAGGCGCGCTTGCGGCGGGCACGGGAGCGTTCGGGCTTCCTGGCCATCGCGTTCACCCCCTCTCCGGATGTCAAGGTGACGTCGTGTCCGTCTCGGTCGCCCCGGGTCGGGGTCGTGGCGATCTGGGTGGTCGTCGGGGTGTCTGCGGGCAAGGTGTCGATGTCGTCGTGCTGGTTCATTGCGCGCCTCCTCTCTGTGAGTCGGGTGGGTGGGATCGAGGACAGGGTGGGATCGAAGGGACGGGAGTCGTGGGCGGACACGAGAAGAGCCGCTCAGGACACGGGGTCCGGAGCGGCTCGGGGGCCGGGCAGCTGGTGCCGGCTAACGAGGGACTGCTCCGAGGACGTGGGGGCCGAAGGACGCGACGGCGGACGCGCGATCGAAGGCGATCGGGGTCGTGGTCTGGGTCATGCGGCTCACCTCCTCGGGCGGTCGGGTGAGAGCAACGTAGCGCACCGCGACGCCGGGGCGCCACCCCCGCGTCGGCGCGTCGAGGAGACCGGCACGGACGACCGGCTCACGGACCGACGTCGAGCGCCTCGTCGATCTCGTCGCGGGTGGCGCCGCAGACGTACAGCAGGTCGGCGGCGATCGAGCGGACCTGGGCGGTGATGGCGGCCGTGTTGAGGGTCATCGTGGCGGGCAGGGCCTCGACCGCGATGCGGACCGCGGCGACGAGCCGCTCGCGCGCACCGGCGAAGTCGTCGAGCGTCGAGAGGTCGTCGGCGACGAGGTCGACCGCCTCGGCGAGCTCCTCGACCGACAGCCAGAGCGCGTCGGGGCCCGTCTCGCCGTGGCGCAGCATGGCGCTGGCGCGGCGGGCCAGCACGCGGGCGTCCCGGATGGCGTTGTCGAAGTCGCGCACCGCCCCGACGTAGAGGGCCAGGTGGTCGCGCTGGCGCCACCGCAGCGGCGACATGCGCGCGATCTCGCTGACGTTGGCGGCGGTCGCGTCGAGCGACTCGATGCTGCTCTGCAGGCCGCGCGCCCGCGTGAGCGCGTCGTCGGCGACCGTCGAGTCCGCCTCACGCAGCGCCCGGCCGGTGCCGCGGAGGACCGACGCGAGCTGCCGCAGGAGCCGCTGCACCTCGGCGTCGATGTCGCGCACGGGGTTGCGCGGGATCAGCAGCACCATGGCCATGCCGCACAGGCCTCCGACGAGCGCGTCGAGGAACCGGGTCAGGGCGGGGTTGCCCGCACCCGGCACGGGCACGACGGCGGCCAGCAGGACGGCCGAGCTGGCCGCCTGGGTGAGCGCGAGCCCGCGGATGCCGGTGAGGGTGGCCGCGGCGACGGTCAGGAGCACGACGAGGGCCATCTGCGCCGGACCGCGTCCGATGGTGAGGATGATCAGCTCGCCCACCAGCACGCCCAGCGCGACACCGACGACGACCTCGAAGAGCGTGCGTCCCCGCAGTCCACCGCCAGCGGTGATGACGACGACCGCGGCGATGGGCGCGAAGAACGCCTGCTGGTGGCCGAACACCTGGGTGGCCACCAGGAAGGCGAGCGACGACGCAGCCCCGAGGCGCAGCATGAGCCGCCAGCGACGACGCAGCAGACGCAGGCGGTCGGCGAACGTCTCCTCGCTGCGCAGCAGCCGGATGCGGCGCAACGGCACCTCACGTCCGGTCCCGCTCATCCGTCCTCCGCTCCCTGGGCGCGGCCCGTGGCCGCCACCGTCCACCGCACCCTCACAGGTACAGGCCGGTCTGGCCCTCCTCGATGCGCTCGGAGGCGACGGCGTGCAGGTCGCGCTCGCGCAGCAGCACGAAGCTCTCGCCGCGCCCCTCCACCTCGGCGCGCTCCTCGGGGTCGAAGAGGACGCGGTCGCCGACCTCGACCGCGCGCACGTGCGCACCCGTCGCCTCGACCTTGGCCCACGAGAGGCGCTTGCCCATGGCGGCGGTCGCCGGGATCAGGATGCCTCCGCCGGAGCGCCGCTCCCCCGCCTCGTCGTCGAGGGAGACGAGCAGCCGGTCGTGCAGCATCCGGATCGCGAGCTTGCCGCGCTCGGCCATGGTCAGCCCAGCACCTTGCGCAGGACGACGACGGCGGCCACCGTGCCCACGACGCCGAGGACGACCGGCACGACGTTCTCGTAGCGCAGGCTGCCGTCGGGCGCGACGAAGCGGCCCTTCACGTCCTCGAGGGTCCGGCGGGCGATGTTCTTGGGGTTCGTCCGGTCGACCAGGGCGTCGACGGTGTGGGCCAGGCGCTCGCGGATCTGCTCGATCTCGTCGACCAGCTCGTCGCTCTGTGACGTCACAAGGTGCCTCTCGTCGGGTCGGACTGACCTTGCAAGGATAGGACCCATGACGACGCGACTGCAGCCCGGTGACACCGCACCCGACTTCACCCTCCCGGACGACACCGGCGCGGAGGTGACGCTCTCGGACCTGCGCGGCCAGAAGGTGATCGTGTACTTCTACCCCGCGGCCATGACGCCCGGCTGCACGAAGCAGGCGTGCGACTTCTCCGACTCGATCGACCGGCTGCAGGCCGAGGGCTACACGGTGCTCGGCATCAGCCCGGACAAGCCGGAGAAGCTGCAGAAGTTCCGTGAGCGCGACGGCCTCACCATCACGCTGCTCTCCGACGCCGACAAGGCGGTCATGACGGCGTGGGGCGCGTTCGGGGAGAAGAAGCTGTACGGCAAGGTCGTCGAGGGCGTCATCCGCTCGACGGTCGTCGTCGGCGAGGACGGCACGGTCGAGCTGGCGCAGTACAACGTGAAGGCGACGGGGCACGTGGCGAAGCTGCGCCGCGACCTGGGCCTCGAC
>NZ_LUNF01000185.1:0-10682 GCF_001626145.1 Aeromicrobium sp. REDSEA-S32_B7 | reverse complement strand
CCCGTGGCCTGGTCGAGGGCGGCGGCCAGCAGGGCACGCCACGGCGTGAGGCGCGTCCACGACAGGTCGGTGTCGCCCGGGCTGTAGTGCCGCGCCGTCGCCTTGAGCGTCCGGACCGGGGAGTCCGACGCCTCGGCGTCGGTGAGCCGGCGCTGCGCGAGCCGGCCGATCGGGTCCTGCGACGGGTCCGTCGGCGGCTTGCCCGGCCACCACACCACGACGGGGGAGTCGGGCAGCAGCAGGGGGAGCACGACCGACTCCGCGTGCTTGGTGAGCGGTCCGGAGAGCCGCAGCAGGATGGACTCGCCGGCGGCGTTCTCGCCCACCCGCACCGTCGCGTCGACCCGCGGGTGACCGCGACCGTCGCCGAGCACGATGCCGATCACGCGCGACGGGTGCTCGCGCGAGAGCGCCGCCGCCGTGCGCAGCGACTCGCCGACCGTCTCGTCGTCGGTGACGACGAGCGCCGTCAGCACCATGTCCATGGCGGGGCTGCCGGAGTCGACCCGGGCCCGGACGAGGGCGCGGGCGATCTGCGGCGACGTCGTGTTCTCGAGGTTGATCTGCATCAGGGACGCCTCCAGGTGCGACCGTCGCGCTCCATCATGGCGTCGGCGGTGGGCGGACCCCACGTGCCCGACGTGTAGGTGTCGATGCTCTTCTCCCGCTGCCAGTGCGCAATGACCGGGTCGAGGATCTTCCAGGAGAGCTCGACCTCCTCCTGCTGCGGGAAGAGCGGCGGGTCGCCTAGGAGCACGTCGAGGATGAGCCGCTCGTACGCCTCCGGGCTGCTCTCGACGAACGCCCCGCCGTAGGCGAAGTCCATGAGCACGTCGCGGATCTCCATCGTCGTGCCAGGGACCTTCGCGCCGAAGCGCAGCGTGACGCCCTCGTCGGGCTGGATCCGCATGACCAGCGCGTTGCGGCCCAGCTCCTCGATGTCGTTCTTGCTGAACGGCTGGTGCGGCGCCGCCTTGAAGACCACGGCCACCTCGGTGACGCGCCGACCCAGCCGCTTGCCGGTGCGCAGGTAGAACGGCACGCCCGCCCACCGCCGCGTGGCGATGTCGATCTTGATGGCCGCGTACGTCTCGGTGCGCGAGCCCTCCGGGATGCCCTGCTCCTCGAGGTAGCCGACCACGTGCTCGCCGCCCGCCCAGCCGGCGGTGTACTGGGCCTGCGCCGTGTGCTGGGCCATCGGGGTGGCGGGCCGCGCGTTCGCGAGGATCTTCTGCTTCTCCAGCCGCAGGCTCTCGGCGTTGAAGGAGACCGGCTCCTCCATCGCGATGAGCGCCATCAGCTGCAGCAGGTGGTTCTGGATCACGTCGCGCGCCGCACCGATGCCGTCGTAGTAGCCCGCGCGGGTGCCGATGCCGATGTCCTCGGCCATGGTGATCTGGACGTGGTCGACGTAGTGGCTGTTCCACAGCGGCTCGAACATGCCGTTGGCGAAGCGCAGCGCCAGGATGTTCTGGACCGTCTCCTTGCCGAGGTAGTGGTCGATGCGGAACACGCTCTCGCGCGGGAAGACCTCCGAGACGAGCGTGTTGAGCTCCCGGGCCGACGCGAGGTCGTGCCCGAAGGGCTTCTCGATGACGACGCGGCGCCAGCCGCCGGACTGGTCGGCGAGCCCGTGCTCCTTGATCTTGCCGACGACCACGGGGAACAGGCCGGGCGGGATCGACAGGTAGAAGGCGTGGTTGCCGCCCGTGCCCTGCTGCTCGTCGAGCTCGGCCATCGTCGCGGCCAGCTGCAGCCACGCGGCGTCGTCGTCGAAGGAGCCCGGCACGAAACGGATGCCCGCCTCGAGCTGGCTCCAGACGGTCTCGCGCCACGGCGTGCGCGCCCCGGCCTGCGCGGCGGCCTTCAGCATCTCCGAGAACGACTGGTCGCCGAAGTCCTGCCGGGCGAAGCCGACGAGCGCGAAGCCCGGCGGGAGCAGGCCGCGGTTGGCGAGGTCGTAGATGGCCGGGATCAGCTTCTTGCGCGCCAGGTCGCCCGTGACGCCGAACATGACCACGCTGCACGGGCCCGCGATGCGCGGCAGGCGCCGGTCGCGGACGTCGCGCAGCGGGTTGCTCTGCATCGCCACGGCTCAGCCCAGCAGGTCGCGCAGCGGGGCGGCCGCGGCCTGCGGGTCGGAGAGGTGCAGGCGCAGGACCGGACGGCCGTGGTCGCGCAGGACCTGCGCGTCGCCGGCCGCCTGGGAGGCGATGAACTCCCCGAACGTGAAGTCGCGACCGGGGACCGCGAGGTCCTCGTGCGGGTCGCTCGTCAGCTGGAGGAACACGCCCGTCGCCGGGCCGCCCTTGTGGTACTGGCCCGTGGAGTGCAGGAACCGCGGCCCCCACCCGAACGTGACGGGGCGCCCGGTCCGGCGGGCGAGCTGCTCGCGCAGCCCCGCGTAGGCGCTGAGGTCCCAGCGGTCCAGGTAGGCCTGGACGGCGAGGTACCCGTGCTCGTCGTCGACCTGCGCGAGGAGCTGCTCCACGGCGTCGGCGAGGCTGGAGGCGTCGGTGCCGAACGCGGAGACCGGTCCCTCGACCAGGTCGGCGCCCGGCTCGTCGTCACCGCCGCCGCTGAGCTTGTCGCGAGCGGCCTGCTTGGCGCTCTCGACGTCGGGCTGGTCGAACGGGTTGATGCCGATCAGGGCGCCCGCGACGCTCACGGCCACCTCCCACAACAGCATCTGCGCTCCGAGGCCGCCGGTGACGCCCGCGGCCCAGCCGGACGTGCTCGTCGGGGTGTCCGAGGAGCCGGAGACGGCCAGGAAGGAGTCGGGCGTGCTCGGCTCGACGTTCACCGCGTGGCTGCTCTCGACCACGACGGGCAGGATGCCGTGGCCGATCTTGCCCGTCGACTCGGCGACGAGCTGCTCGATCCAGTCGCCGACGCCCCAGGCCACGGCCGTGCCGGCGTCGTGGTCGAGGAGCACCAGCTTGTCGACGGAGGAGCGGTTGGCGACGCCGAGCGCGGCCCCGAGGCGCAGCGCCGGGTTGGCGGCGTCGTCGGCGAACAGCGTCGCCGTGGCGTCGGCGGCCTCGTCGAGCAGACCGCCGATGTCGGCACCGGCGAGACCGCTCGGCACCAGGCCGAACGCGGTGAGCGCGGAGTAGCGACCACCGACCTCGGGGTCGGCGTGGAACACGCGGTACCCGGCCTGCGTCGCCTGCTCGTCGAGCGGCGAGCCGGGGTCGGTGACGACCACGAGGTGGTCGGCAGGGGAGAGCCCCGCCTCGGTGAAGGCGTGCTCGTAGGCGCGACGCTGGCTGTCGGTCTCGACGGTGCCGCCGGACTTGCTCGACACGACCACGACCGTGCGCTCGAGGCGGTCGGCGATCGCCGTCCGCACCATGTCGGGCTGGGAGGAGTCGAGCACGGTCAGCTCGACGCCGGCAGCGGCGCAGATGACCTCGGGGGCCAGCGACGAGCCGCCCATCCCGCAGAGGACGACGTGGTCGAGACCGCGCTCGTGCAGCTCGGCACGCAGCGCCTCGACCTCGGCGACGAGCGGTCGCGACGACTCCGCGAGCGTCGTCCAGGACAACCGCTTGGCCGCCTCGGACTCCGCGTCGGGACCCCACAGGGTGGCGTCGTGGGCGTGCAGCCGCGAGGCGAAGCGGTCGGCGACGAGCTCCGCGAGCGCGGCGTCGAGGGCGGCCTGGTCGGCGACGGTGAGCGTGACGTCCGGTGCCGCCATGGCTCAGGCCTTCTCGAGCTCGGAGCGGACGCTGTCGAGCAGCTCGGCCCAGGAGGCGTCGAACTTCTCGAGGCCCTCCTTCTCGAGCTTGGCCACGACCTCGTCGTAGCCGATGCCCTTCGCCTCGAGGTCGGCGATGACCTGGCGGGACTCGTCGTAGCGGCCGGTGACCCGGTCGCCCTCGACCTCGCCGTGGTCGGCGAAGGCCTGCAGCGTCTTCTCCGGCATCGTGTTGACGGTGTCGGCGACCACGAGCTCGGTCACGTAGAGCGTGTCGGGGTAGGCAGGGTCCTTCACGCCGGTGGACGCCCACAGCGGCCGCTGGGGGCGGGCGCCGCGCTCGCGCAGCGAGCCGAAGCGCTCGGAGCCGAAGACCTCCTCGAAGGCCTCGTACGCGAGCCGCGCGTTCGCGATGGCCGCCTTGCCGCGCAGGGGGTCACCCTCCTCGAGCCGGCCGTCGACCTCGCTGTCGACGCGGCTCACGAAGAACGACGCCACCGAGTGGATGGCCGAGAGGTCGCGACCGGCCTCGGCGGCGCGCTCGAGACCCTCGACGTAGGCGTCCATGACGGCGCGGTAGCGCTCGAGGGAGAAGATCAGCGTGACGTTGACGCTGATGCCCTCGGCGATCGCGTCGGCGATGGCCGGGAGGCCCTCGACGGTCGCGGGGATCTTGATGAGCAGGTTCGGCCGGTCGACCGTCTCCCACAGCCGCTTCGCGATCGTGGTAGTGCGGGCGGTGTCACGGGCCGCGCCCGGGTCGACCTCGATCGAGACGCGGCCGTCGACGCCGTCGGTGCGGTCGTGGACGGGTCGCAGCACGTCGCACGCCTCGCGCACGTCGGTGGTCGTGAGGGCGAAGACCGTCTCGTCGACGTCGGCACCGGCGGCCTTCAGCTCGGCCACCTGGGCGGCGTAGCGGTCGCCGTCGGAGAGCGCGGAGGCGAAGATCGTCGGGTTCGTGGTGACGCCCACGACGCCGCCCTCGGTGACGAGCTCGGCGAGGTTGCCGGACTCGATGCGCTCGCGGGACAGGTCGTCCAGCCAGATGGAGACCCCGGCGTCGGCCAGGGCCTGCAGTCGCTCGTTCATGGTGCTCCTCCTGCCGCCGTCCGGCGGCGTGATGGTCGGGGTGGGACCCGCGCCGGCGGCGCAGGCCCCGTTGCTGTGCGCGCTCAGTGCTGGTCGGGCAGGACCGGACCGCTCGGGCGTGCGTGGAACGGTGCCTCCGCGGCTCCGACCGCGTCGATCGAGGCGCGGGCGGCGTCGGCGACGGCGCCGGGCGTGATGCCGAACTCCTGGTAGAGCCGCTGGAAGTCGGCCGAGGCACCGAAGTGCTCGATCCCGACGACCTGGCCGGCGTCGCCGACCACGTCGCGCCAGCCGAAGGACACGCCGGCCTCGACGACGACGCGGGCACGGACGGACGGCGGGATCACGCTGTCGCGGTACCCGCTGTCCTGCTGCTCGAACCACTCGCGCGACGGCATCGACACGACACGGGCCGCGATGCCGTCGGCGGCGAGCGCCTCACGGGCCTGGACCGCGATCTCGACCTCGCTGCCGGTGCCGACCAGGACGACGTCGGGGGTGACGACCTGGCCGTCGCGACGGGCCTCGAGCAGCACGTAGGCGCCCTTGGCCGTGTCGGCGGCGTCGCCCCAGGTCTCGCCGTCGACCTCGCCGCGCGGGTAGGTGCGCAGGTTCTGCCGGCTCAGGGCCAGCGCGACCGGACGGTCGTGGATGCCGAGCAGCGTCTGCCACGCGGCGACCGTCTCGTTCGCGTCGGCGGGCCGCACGACGTCGAGGCCGGGAATGGCGCGCAGCGCCGCGAGGTGCTCGATCGGCTGGTGCGTCGGGCCGTCCTCGCCGAGGCCGATGGAGTCGTGGGTCCAGACGTAGGTGACGGGCAGCTGCTGCAGCGCGGCGAGGCGCACCGCGGGGCGCATGTAGTCGCTGAACACGAGGAACGTGCCGCCGTACGGCCGGGTCGGGCCGTGCAGCGCGATGCCGTTGAGGATCGCGCCCATGGCGTGCTCGCGGATGCCGAAGTGCAGCACGCGGCCGTACCAGTCGCCCTGGAACTTCTTGGTCGACCACTCCGGCGGGATGAACGACGGCTCGCCCTTGGGGGTCGTGTTGTTCGACCCGGCGAGGTCGGCGGAGCCGCCCCACAGCTCGGGCAGGACGGGGGCAAGCGCGGTGAGCACGTCGCCGGAGGCGGCGCGCGTGGCGACGCCCTTGTCGCTGGCCTCGAACGTCGGCAGCGCGTCGGTCCAGCCCTCGGGCAGCTCGTGCGCCTGGAGACGGTCGAGCAGGGCCGCGCGCTCGGGCTGGGCGGACCGCCAGGCGTCGTAGGTCTCCTGCCAGGCGGCGTGCGCCTCGGCGCCACGCTCGCGGGCCGCGTGCGTGTGCGCGATGACCTCGTCGGCGACCGCGAACGTCTGCTCGGGGTCGAAGCCGAGGAGCTCCTTGGTGGCCGCGATCTCGTCGCCGCCCAGCGCCGAGCCGTGCGAGGCGCCGGTGTTCTGCGCCGACGGGGCGGGCCAGGCGATGATCGAGCGCAGCACGATGAGGCTCGGCTTGTCGGTGACCTGCTCGGCGGCCTGGTAGGCGTCCCACAGCGCGGGGACGTCCTCGCGGTACTCGCCGCCGCCGTGCGTCCAGTCGACCGTCTGCACGTGCCAGCCGTACGCCTCGTAGCGGGCCGCGACGTCCTCGGTGAACGCGACGTCGGTGTTGTCCTCGATCGAGATCTTGTTGTCGTCGTACAGGACCGTCAGGTTGCCGAGCTTCTGGTGGCCGGCGAGCGAGGACGCCTCGGCCGACACGCCCTCCTGCACGTCGCCGTCGGAGCAGATGACGTAGACGTGGTGGTCGAACGGGCTCTCGCCGGCGCCGGTCTCGGGGTCGAGGATGCCGCGCTCGCGGCGGGCGGCCATGGCCATGCCGACGCCGTTGGCGATGCCCTGGCCGAGCGGGCCGGTGGTGACCTCGACGCCGGGGGTGTGCCCGTGCTCGGGGTGGCCCGGCGTCTGGCTGCCCCACGTGCGCAGGCTCTTGAGGTCCTCGAGCGTCATCGGGTAGCCGGCGAGGTAGAGCTGCACGTACTGCGTGAGGCTCGAGTGGCCGCACGACAGGACGAAGCGGTCGCGACCGATCCACGACGGGTCGTTCGGGTCGTGCCGCATGAGCTTCTGGTAGAGCAGGTAGGCCGCCGGCGCGAGGCTCATGGCGGTGCCGGGGTGGCCGTTGCCGACCTTCTCGACGGCGTCGGCAGCGAGCAGACGCGCGGTGTCGACCGCCTTGGCGTCGAGCTCGGTCCAGTCCAGGGTTGCAGAGGTGCTGGTCACGGTGCTGGTCGCTCCTGGGTCGTGGGGAAATTCTGGGGAGGGACGTGGTGGAGCCCTCGGTTCGACCCTATCGCCGAGCGTCTAGACTCTGCCAGGTGAGTGCACTTCGGTCGAGCAGCCGCAACGACCCCTCGTCGACCCCGGCGGAGGACGCTGGCGCGGACACCCGCGTGGTGACGTCCAGCCAGGTCCGTCGCAGCGGTCCGGTCGACGTGCTCAACGCCTACGTGGCGCTGATGAAGCCGCGCATCATCGAGCTGCTGCTCCTCACCACGGTGCCGGTCATGTTCCTCGCCGCGCGCGACGTGCCGTCGTTCTGGCTGATCGTCGCGACCGTGGTCGGCGGAACCCTCTCCGCGGGCAGCGCCAACGCGCTCAACTGCGTGTTCGACGCCGACATCGACCAGAAGATGCGGCGCACGTCGCGTCGACCGCTGCCGCGCCACGGTGTCTCCACCGCGGGTGCGCTCTGGTTCGGCCTGGCTCTCGCCGTCGTCTCGACCCTGTGGCTCGGCCTGCTGGTCAACTGGCTCTCGGCCGGGCTCGCGCTCGCCGCCAACGTCTTCTACGTCGTCGGCTACACGATGCTGCTGAAGCGCCGCACGCCGCAGAACATCGTGTGGGGCGGGGCGGCCGGCTGCTTCCCGGCGCTCATCGGCTGGACCGCCGTCACGAACGAGCTGGCCTGGCCGCCCGTCGTGCTCTTCCTCGTCGTCTTCTTCTGGACCCCGCCGCACTTCTGGTCCCTCGGCCTGCGCTACCGCGACGACTATTCGGCCGCCGGCGTGCCGATGCTGCCGTCGGTGGCCAGCGCCGCCACGGTGTCGCGCCAGATCGTCGTCTACTCGTGGGTCATGGTCGCCACGTCGCTCGCGCTCTGGCCGGTCGCCGGCATGGGCTGGTTCTACACGGGTGTCGCGATCCTGCTGGGCATCGTCTTCCTCGTCGAGGCCTACGACCTGCGCTCGCGCGCCAAGGACACCGAGGAGCTGTCGGTCATCAAGCCGATGCGGCTCTTCCACTTCTCCAACGCCTACCTCGCGCTGCTGTTCGTCGCTGCGGCGGTCGACCCGTTCCTGCGCTGAGCATCGAGCGGCTCGGCCCGGACGACTGGCGGCGGTTCCGCGCCGTCCGCCACGCCGCGCTGCGCAGCGACCCTGACGCGTTCGCCGCGTCGGCGCACCGCTGGCTCGACGACCTCGACGTCGAGCCGCGCTGGCGGGAGCGGCTCGAGGCGGTCGCCACCTACGTGGCCTGCCTCGACGGGACCGACGTCGGTACCGCGGGCGTGAATGGCCGGCAACGCCGTGGGCCTGCGCTTCTACACGCGCTGCGGCTTCGTCCTCACCGGTCCGGAGCCCGACGCCGAGGGCTGCCTCACCATGACCCGCCCCCGCTGACCGTGACCCCGCTGACCGTGACGATGTGGCCCCTGAACGTTCCGGATCGGGGCCACATCGTCACGGTCAGTGCTGGAGCTGGGGCTCGCGCACGTGGGTACGGGTGAGCACCACGAGCCGGGTGCCGACCGACACGAGCACCGCGGCACCGACGAGGTGCACCGCGACCAGCGCGATCGGCAGGTCCGTGAAGTACTGCACGAAGCCGATGACGCCCTGCGCCAGCTCGGCGACGAGCAGCAGCGTGGCCGCGCGGACGGCGAGCGGGCTGGTGCCGCTGCGACGCAGCACGAGGATGGTCGCGATCGTCAGGGCGACGAGGAGGTAGACGCCCCACGCGTGCACGTGGCTCCACAGACGCGGGTCGAGCCCGTTGCGGGGTGCGTTCACGTCGCCGGCGTGCGGCCCGCTCCCGGTGACGACCGTGCCCAGGTAGACGACGACCCAGAGCGTCGCGTACGTGGCCAGCACGAGACGGCGGGCGAGCACCGGCACGTCGTCGGCGACGTCGCCCCGCACGCGCAGGAGCAGCCAGGTGGAGCCCGCCACCAGGAAGAGCGACAGCACGAGGTGCAGCGCGACGATCCAGGGGTTGAGGTCGGTCAGGACGGTGATGCCGCCGATGACGCCCTGGAACGGGATGCCGACGGCCAGCACGACCGCGAGCCGACGCAGGCCGCGACCCTCGGACCAGCGCCACACCGCGACGACCGTGCCGATCGCGATGGCGATGAGCACGTAGGTGAGCAGCCGGTTGCCGAACTCGATCAGGCCGTGCAGGCCCAGGGCGCGGTGCGGCACGAACGACTCGTCGGTGCAGCGCGGCCAGGTGGGGCACCCGAGCCCGGAGGCGGTGAGGCGCACCAGCCCGCCGGTCAGGATGATGACCGTGTTGGCGACGAGGCTGGCCCACGCCCAGCGCTCGACGACGTCGCGGGTGGGGGTCCGGAGACCGAGCGTCATTCCCATCGGAACGTCCTTGCGGTCAGGGCGGTGCCGACGGCCGCCCAGGCCGCGAGCACCACGAGGGGGAGCAGGTCGACGGTGCCGGCGTCGAACGCCGTGCGCAGGCCCTCGCCGAGCGCGCCGGACGGCAGCAGCTGCAGCAGTCCCTGCGCTCCGTCGGGGTAGCGCGAGAGCGGCACGATGAGTCCGCCGCCGACCAGGAGGAGCACGTACACCAGGTTCGCGACGGCGAGCGTGGCCTCCGCGCGCAGCGTGCCCGCGATGAGCAGCCCGAGCGAGCCGAACGCGGCGGTGCCGAGCACGGCGAGCACCACGAGCCACAGCCACGGCGCCACGCCACCGGCGGGCGACCAGCCGAGCGCGAGCGCCACCGAGGCGAGCAGCACCAGCTGCACGACCTCGACGACGACCACCGCGGCGACCTTGCCGACGAGCAGGCCCCAGCGCGGCAGCGGCGACGCGCCCAGCCGCTTGAGCACCCCGTAGCGACGCTCGAAGCCGGTGGCGATCGCCAGCGACGTGAACGACGTGGAGAGCACGGCCAGTCCGAGTACGCCGGGCGTGACGATGTCGATCGGACGACCGGCGCCGAGGTCGACGACCTTGCCCGAGCGGGTGCCGGCCACGAGGAGCAGGAGGGGGACGACGAGCGTGATGAGGAGCTGCTCGCCGTTGCGGGCGAGCAGGCGCAGCTCCATGCGGGCCTGCGCGGCCAGCATGGCCGGGGTGCGGGCCGCGCCAGGACGCGGCGAGAGGTCGAGGCTCATCGCAGGGCCCGTCCGGTGAGGTCGAGGAACCGGTCCTCGAGCGTCTGCTTCTCCACGAGCACCGACTCCGCGAGCACGCCCTGGCCGGCGAACCAGGCGGTCAGCGTGGCGAGGAGGCCGGGGTCGACCGTGCCGACGACGACGTACTGCCCGGCGGCCGTCTCCCGCACCTTGGTGTCGGCGGGCAGCGCGGTCATGAGCGCGTCTAGGTCGAGCCCGGGCCGGGCAGCGAACCGGACCGTGTTCTCCGCGCCGGAGCGCACGAGGTCGGCGGGGGAGCCGCTGGCGATGACGCGCCCGGCGTCGACGATGTGCACGACGTCGCTGAGCGTCTCGGCCTCGTCCATGAAGTGCGTCGTGAGGACCACCGTGACGCCGCTGGCGCGCAGCTCGTCGAGCAGGTCCCACGTGGCGCGCCGTGCCTGCGGGTCGAGCCCGGCGGTCGGCTCGTCGAGGAAGACGAGCTCCGGGCGACCGACGACGGCCATCGCCAGGC
>NZ_LUNF01000184.1:0-6754 GCF_001626145.1 Aeromicrobium sp. REDSEA-S32_B7 | reverse complement strand
TGCTCCGGGCGTATCGAGACCACCCCACACCATCGCTGGGGGCCGGTCCGCGCTGGGCCGTTGCCGGGTGGTCTCGATACGCAGGGACCTCGCAAGCTCGTCCCTGCTACTCGACCAGCGCGACAATCGCTGGTCGAGTAGCGCGGAGCCGCGAGGCACGAGCGTGCTCCGGGCGTATGGAGACCATTCCACGCAGACGCCTGGGGGTTGGCCCGCGCTGAGCCGTTGCCGGGTGGTCTCGATACGGCGCCTCGGCGTTCGTTCCTCACGTGCGGCGCCTACTCGACCAGCGGGACCGCCTCGGCCAGCGGGACTCGCTTCGACCAGCGGGACCCGCCTCGACGAGCGGGACTCGCTTCGACCAGCGGGACCTCGCGTGGGGGCCGCGCACGGTGGGGTGGCCTAGGGTGAGGCGCACTGTCGATCGAGGGGGAAGACCGTGGAAGTCGTCCACACCGCCATCGCCATCGTGCTCGTGGTCGGGCTGATCATCTGGGCGAAGGTCGACCCGGTGATCTCGCTCGTGATCGCCTGCCTCTACCTGGGGCTCGCCGCGGGCGTGGGGTTCGAGGGCACGGTCACCGCCATCACCGGCGGGTTCGGCGAGATCATGACGAAGGTCGGGCTCCTCATCGGGTTCGGCGTGCTCATCGGCGCCCTCCTGCACTCGTTGGGCACGTTCCGCAAGCTCGTGCGGGCGCTGCTGTCGGTCGTGGGGGCGAAGCGGCTGCCCTACGCGCTCACCGGCGCCATGTCGACGGTGTTCCCGTCCATCTACGTCGACGTCCAGGTGGTACTCGCCGCGCCGATCGCGCGGTCGTCGGCGCGCCACGTCGGTCCCCGCGGGCTCGCGCACCTGGCCGGCGCGATCGGCACGGGCATCTTCGCGGGCTACGTGTTCGTCGTGCCCGGCCTGGCCGCCGTCACGATCGCGGGGATCCTCGAGATCCCGCTCGGCACGTACATGATCGCGGGCATCGTCCTCGGTCCCGTCACCGCGCTGCTCACCACCTTCCTGTTCGGCCGGCTGCTCCGCCTCGGCTGGTGGAAGCCCGAGACCGACGAGGCGCAGGACGAGCCGCTCGACGGCGACGGCGTGGAGCAGAACACCGCCGGCACCGGTCCTGGCGAGGGCGCGAGCCGCAGCGACGTCGACGTGCCGCTGCCGGTGGCCCTCCTGCCGATCCTCGTGCCCCTGCTGATGATCGCCGGAGGTGCGTTCGCCGACCTCGCCGACGTGACGAACGGGTTCGTCGCGTTCCTCGGCAACCCGAACGTCGCGCTGTTCGTGGGCCTGCTCGGCGCCTACCTGCTCGCGCGTGCCGCGACCGGCGTGGAGCGCACCGACAAGGCGCTCAAGACCGGCTTCCACACGACGGGCGAGATCCTGCTCATCACCGGCATCGGCGGCTCGCTCGGCGCGGTCATCGAGGCGACGGGCCTCGACCAGACCCTCGCGTCGCTGTTCTCGGCCAGCGAGGGTGCTGCCGTGGTCACCAGCATCCTGCTGGCGTGGTTCATCGCCGCGGTGCTGCACCTCGCGATCGGCTCGGTGTCCGTGGCGGCCATCGCGGCGGCCGGCATCATCAGCCCGGTGCTGGGCTCCATCGACGTCGCACCGCTCGCGATCGGCCTGGCCGTCGCGTCGGGGTCGATGTTCGCGCTCACCGTGAACTCGAACTTCTTCTGGATGTTCAAGTCGCTGCTCGGCCTGACGACGAAGGGCGCGCTGAAGACGATGACCCTGGTCACCAGCATGGCCTCGTTGGTGTCGTTGCCGATGGTGCTCGCCGTCGCGTTCCTGGCCTGACGTCAGGGCTCGACGCGGTAGCGACCCTCGAGCGCCATCTCGATCGTCTGGATCCTCGGCAGGTCGAGGCACCGGCTGACGACGCCGAGCACGACCCGGTCGGGCTGCACGTCGACCTCGACGTCGTACCCCGACGGCACCGCGGCGCGCACGGCGTCGGCCAGGCCCGGCGGTGGCGCCGACGCGAGGTCGAGCGTGGCGTCGACGCGGTGCACGACCGCGTCGCTGCCCCGACCCGGGCAGCGCTGGGTGTCGGCCCGGCCGGACAGGGTGTCGTCGGGTGCCAGCGTCACCCGGTCGCCGACGGCGACCAGCGCCGACCGGGCGGCCTCGTCCGCGCGGTCGCGCCACCGTGCGGCTCCGTCGACGTCGACGGACTGCGCGCACCCCGCCGTCAGCAGGGCGAGCGCGGCCAGGGTCGTGCCGAGGCGCCGGGGCGTCACTGCTTCAGGAGCATCGCGGCGCCGAGGGTCTCCTCGGGCACGCCCAGTCCCTCGACGAGCGTGAGCAGGTGCGGGCGCAGCTCGGCGAGCTGCTCGTTGAGCAGCTGCGTGACGGCCTTGGCGCGCTGGTCGGAGATGCGGTTGTGTGCCATGAACCAGGCCAGGTCGTCCTCGATGACGCTCAGTGCGTACACGGTGCACACCTGGCGTAGGAGGTTCGCGGCCTCCTCGTCCTCGCAGCGGGCGATGCCGGCGGTGAACGCCTCGAGCACGACGCGGTCGACGTGCGCGCGACCGCAGCGGATGAGGTGGTCCTGCGCGTCGTTGAAGATGCGGAACGCCTCCTCGCCCTTGGCCTTCGCGGCCCGCTGGAGGCGTCGGGCGGCCGTCTCGATGAGGTGCTGCTCGCGGTCCTCGAACAGGCTCAGCTGCGTGCCGCGGTCGAGCAGGTCGTGCGCGTCGCCGCCGGCGGGTGCCGCGTCGATGAGGCGCTGGATGAGCTGGCTGGCGGCGGTCCGCTCGCGGACCGTGTCGGCAACCGTCTCGGCGACGAACCGGACCATGCCGAACGGGTCGAGCCCGCCGACCTCCTTGGCGTAGGAGGTGAGCAGCTCCTTGCTGAGCAGCTGCAGCATGACGTGGTTGTCGCCCTCGAAGGTCGTGAACACGTCGATGTCGCCGCGCAGGACCGTGAGCCGGTTCTCGGCGAGGTAGCCCGCGCCGCCGCACATCTCGCGCGACTCGTTGATCGCGCGGGACGCGTGCCAGGTCATGATCGCCTTCAGCCCGGCGGCGCGGCCCTCCAGCTCACGCTGCTGCTGCGCGTCGGGCTCGGTGGCGCGCTGCAGCCGGTCCATGCGCGAGACCTGCTGGTTCTGCGCGAAGCGGTACGCGTAGGAGCGGGCGAGCAGCGGCAGCAGACGACGCTGGTGCAGGCGGTAGTCGGCGAGCAGCACCTCCGGCTCGCCGTCCTGGCCGAACTGGCGACGCTGCAGCGCGTAGCGGCCGGCGATGCTGAGCGCGACCTCCGCCGCCGCGAGCGCCGACCCGCCGACGCTGATCCGTCCGCGCACGAGCGTGCCGAGCATGCTGAAGAAGCGTCGGTTCACGTCGTCGATGGGTGAGGAGTAGGTGCCGTCCTCGGCCACGTCGCCGTACTTGTTGAGCAGGTTGACGCGGGGGATGCGCACCTGGTGGAACGCCAGACGTCCGTTGTCGACGCCGCCCAGGCCGCCCTTGTGGCGGTCGTCGCCGACCTCGACGCCCTCGAGCACCTGGCCCTGCTCGTCGCGGAGCGGCACCAGGAAGCAGTGCACGCCGTGGTTCTCGCCGCGGGTGACGAGCTGCGCGTACACCGCGGCCACGGTGGCGTGCGCGGCGGCGTTGCCGATGTAGTCCTTCGTCGCCGACGGCGTGGGGGAGTCGACGACGAACTCCTGCGTCTCGGCGTCGTAGGTGGCGGTCGTCTCGAGGTGCTGGACGTTGCTGCCGTGGCCGATCTCGGTCATCGCGTAGCAGCCGACGAGGTCGAGCTCGATGAGCCGGGGGATCAGGTCGCGGTGCCGCTCGGTGCCGAGGTTCTCGACCGCGCCGCCGAAGAGACCCCACTGCACCCCGGCCTTGACCATGAGCGACAGGTCGAACTGGGCGAGCATCTCGATGCCGGTGACCGCCATGCCGGGGTCACCGCCGCCTCCGTGCTCGGTGCGGAAGCCGGCCGCGGGCACGCCGGTCGGCACGAGGCCGTGCAGCTGGCGCAGGGTGCGCTCGCGTGCGGCGTCGATGTCGAGGTCGAGGTCGTAGGCCAGCTCCATCGCCGCGAGCTCCGTGCGCGACTGCTCGCGCACGTGCCGCCACTTTCCGTCGAGGGCGATGCGGACTTCGTCGGACAGCGTCATGGGCCGAACGCTACTCGCGCTCGGGGGTCCCCGCAGTGCTGTGAGCGAGCCGTCCGCGATCAGGCCGGGGCGACGAAGATCGCGGCTGCGGCGACGTGCCCCAGGTCGCGCTGCGTGCCGTCGAGCTCGACGGCCAGGGTGCCCGCGAAGTCGTGGCGCTCGACGAGCCGCAGCGTCACGCCGAGCGTCATACCGAGGTCGACGAGGTGGCGCAGCAGGGCGGGGTCCTCGTCGGAGACCCGCACGACCCGCAGCCGCGCGGGCGCCTCGACGTCGACGAGGGGGCGTGCGTCGAGGGCGGGCAGGCGGCCGTCCGCGGTCGGGATGGGGTCGCCGTGCGGGTCGAACTCGGGGTGCCCGAGGCGGGCGGAGAGACGCTCGACGAAGTCGTCGCTGACGGCGTGCTCGAGCACCTCGGCCTCGTCGTGCACCTCGTCCCAGGCGTAGCCCAGGTAGTCGACGAGAAAGGTCTCGACGAGGCGGTGACGTCGGACCATCGCGAGCGCGGCCGCGCGGCCGGCGTCGGTGAGGGTGGCGGTGCCGTAGCGCTCGTGGTCGACCAGCCCCGCGGCGGCGAGCTTCTTGAGCGCCTCGGACACGGTCGACGGGGAGACGCCGAACCGCTCGGCGAGCGCCCGCGACGTCACGGGCGAGTCGTCCCACTCCTGGGTGGTCCAGATGACCTTCAGGTAGTCCTGCATCGAGGACGACAGGGCGGAGGCGGGCACCGCTCCAGGGTAGGGGAGGGCGGACGCGTCCCGGGGGCTCACGACCTCCCGCGCGAGTTCGGTCCACCGAACTTGTGTGTTCTGCACCGGGTGGTAGCGTGTCGGGCATGGCGAACATCGCGCACTCCGGCTCCTCGCGGCCGGCCGCTCCGCGGCTCGACGCCGTGCAGCTGCGGCTCCTGCGCTCCGGCCTGGCGCGCACCGTGCTGTTCGTCGGCGGCTTCGTCGCCGTCGTCGCGGTGGGCGGCCAGGTCGGCTGACCCGCCCGTGGTGGTGCGCATAGGGTCGTGGTGCACCCCGACCCGGAGGACCCCATGACCGGATGGACCACGCCCGACCTCTGCGACGACCACCACCCCGACCGTGTGTCGGTCGTGCAGCCCGGGCTTCTGCGCGGCTTCGGTGGACGGGAGGCCTTCGCCGGCCCCGTCGAGACGGTCTCCTGCTTCGAGGACAACTCGCGCGTCAAGGAGCTGGGCGAGCAGCCCGGTGAGGGACGGGTCCTCGTCGTCGACGGCGGCGGCTCGCTGCGCCGGGCCCTCCTCGGCGACCTCATCGCCGCCCGCTACGTCGAGAACGGCTGGGCCGGTCTCGTCATCCACGGCGCCGTGCGCGACGTGGAGGTCCTGCGCGACCTCGACCTCGGTGTCCAGGCCCTGGCGCCCACGCCCGTGCGCACCGAGCGCCGCGGCCTCGGCGACGTCGGCGTCGAGCTGGCCTTCGGGGGCGTCACCGTGCGGCCCGGACAGTGGGTCTACGCCGACGCCACCGGCGTGCTCGTGGCCGAGGGCCGCCTGGACGCGGTGTGAGCGCGGTGCTGGTCGCCCGAGGGGGACCCTTCGCCTGAGATCCCGGTCTCAGCCCTCGCTCCGCGACGGGAGCGGGTGGTACCGTCCGCCTGTCAGTCGACACCATCACTCCACGTGCCTGCCTGCGGGGAAGCCGGTCGAAGTCCGGCGCTGACCCGCAACCGTAGCCCCTGCCGCCCGGCGTCGGGGGGAGCCGGAACACCGCACCGGGCACCCGACCGAATCACGCTGTCGTGGTCGCAGCGGGTCTCCCCCCGAGGGGCGCCCCTGCTCTTTTGCAGCGGGTGAGGACCCCCATGAAGCACCCCCTCCGTCGCGGCATCGTCGCGACCGCCGTCGTCGCCCTCGGCGCCGGCCTCCTGGGCGCCGCCCCGGCCGCCCAGGCCGCTCCGAACTCCTACGCCTACTCCGCGGCGCGGTGGCTGGACGACCAGCTGACCGACGGCGTCGTGCACAACGAGCAGTACGACTTCGACGACCTCGGCCTGACCATCGACGTCTTCCTCGCGCTGCACGACCTCGAGACCCGGACCGCCACGCAGCAGCGCATCGTCGAGGCGCTGGCGTCGAAGGTCGACGAGTACACGACCGGCGGCTCGTTCGCCCCCGACGATCGCTACGCCGGCGCCACGGGCAAGCTCGCCAGCGCGGTCCAGGAGGCGGGCCAGGACGCGACGAGCTTCGGCGGGGTGAACCTGGTCCAGCGCGCCGAGGAGCGCGTGGTCACCGAGGGGACGTCGGCGGGCCGCGCCTCCGACCTGTCGGAGTACGGGGACTTCTCGAACACGATCGGCCAGGCCTGGGTCGTGCGGGCGCTGTCGACGGCGTCGTCGAGACCGCTGATCCCGTGCTCGCGCGCGACCCCCAGGGCCTGGAGGGCGAAGGCGGTGGCGTCGACGGTCGGGCCCTGCTCGGCACCAGGCGTCCCGCACTGCTCGTCGGCCATGCTCACCCGGAACCCACCGTCGGCGCACTGCTGCTTCAGGAGGTACTCGACCGTCGACGCCGCGCGGCTCGACGACGCCGTCGACAGCGCCCGCACGACCCCTGTCTCTTATACACATCT
>NZ_LUNF01000183.1:0-6509 GCF_001626145.1 Aeromicrobium sp. REDSEA-S32_B7 | reverse complement strand
GCGCCAGGACGGCCGCGACGACAAGACCGAGGTCGCGCACCTGGGCCTCGGCCGACCCGAGCGAGAACCAGTGGCCCACGAGGCTGCGCGGCTCGTCGTCGGACGGGAGCAGCAGCCAGCCGGCGAGGTAGAGGATCAGGCCGGCGAGACCCACGAAGCAGAGTACGACGGCGAGCACGCGCACCAGGACGGGGTCGACGTCGAGGCGGCGGGCCACCCCGCCGCACACCCCGGCGACCAGACGTTCGTCGCTGGAGCGACGCACGGACGACACGGACTGCAGGCTGCGGCGCAACCGTGCGTCGGTGTCGTGGTCGGGACCGGTGCGGGCGTCGGTGCCGGAACCGGAGTCGACGTCGGGGCCGGTGGGTCCGCTGGACGGTGGTGTGGTGCTCATGGACCCATCGTCGGTCGGAGGCCGCGCCCACCACCATCGGGCGAGACCCTGGTCCGACCCTGGTGCGCGGACCCGGGTGGAGCGAGGGTGTCACCTGGTGGCGGCGGCTCACGCGCGCGTGTGACGATGCCGAGGTGAGCCAGACCGTCGCGCCGTCGCGCCCCGCCCGCCGAGCGTTCCGCCCGGCCGACCGGCGCGTCGTCGGCGGGGTCGCCGCGGGCGTGGCCGAGCACCTCGACGTGCCGGTGCTGTGGGTGCGGGTCGGGTTCGTCGTGACCACCTGGCTGAACGGGGCCGGGGTGGTCGCCTACCTGCTGCTCTGGAGGTTCCTGCCGCTGCGCCGGCCCGAGCTGTCGCCCGGCCTGGAGTCGGCCACCCGACGTGGGCTGCGTCCCGTCGGCCGTCCCGGACCGGTCGAGGTGCTGCAGACGGTGGCCGTCGTCGCCGTGGGTGCCGGGGTGCTGCTGCTCGTGCACGGCGGTGGTCCCTTCGGCCTGTCGCCCGTGCTGCCGCTGCTCGTCGTGGTGGTCGGCGTGGCCGTCGTGTGGCGGCAGATCGACGACGCGTCGTGGCAGTCGTGGTTCACGCGCACCACCGGTGCTGGGTTCGTGCTGCGCGTCGCTGCCGGCCTCGCCCTGGTCGGCTTCGGCGTCCTCTACCTCATCACGCAGGAGCGGGGCCTGTCCGGCGTCGGCGACGTCGGCGTCGCGCTGCTCGTCGCCGTCCTCGGCTTCCTGCTGCTGCTCGGCCCGTGGATCGTCTCGCTCGTCACCGACCTCGGCAGCGAGCGTCGCGAGCGGATCCGCTCGCAGGAGCGTGCCGACGTCGCCGCCCACCTGCACGACTCGGTGCTGCAGACCCTGGCGCTCCTGCAGAAGAACGCGTCCGACCCGGCCGCGGTCGCGACCCTCGCCCGGCGCCAGGAGCGCGAGCTGCGGTCGTGGCTGTACGGCGAGGAGGAGCTGCCCGGCGACGGTGGTCCGCGCCGCGCGGGAGGCGGTCGTCAACGCGGCCAAGCACGCCGGCGTCGACCGGGTCGACGTGTACGCCGAGGTCGGGCGGGGCGTGGTCGAGGTCTACGTCCGCGACCGCGGGACGGGCTTCGACCCCGACGCGATCGCCGACGACCGGATGGGCGTGCGCGGCTCGATCATCGGCCGCGTCGAGAACCACGGCGGGACCGCCCGTGTGCGCAGCGGCGTCGACGGTACCGAGGTCGCGCTCACCATGCCCCTGTCCGCCCCGCCCGCCGCCGGCCCCGAGGAGCCCCGATGAGTCCCCTGCACGTCCTGGTGGTCGACGACCACGCCATGTTCCGCACGGGCGTGCGCGCCGAGCTCCAGAAGGACCCGGGCGTCGTCGTGGTGGGCGAAGCCGAGGACGTCGACACGGCCGTGCCCGCCGTGCTGGCCGCGCGTCCCGACGTGGTGCTGCTCGACGTGCACATGCCGGGCGGCGGCGGGGCCGAGGTGATCCGCCGCGTGCTGCCGCAGGCGCCCGAGGTGCGCTTCCTGGCCCTGTCGGTCAGCGACGCCGCGGAGGACGTCATCGGCGTCATCCGCGCCGGCGCCCGCGGGTACGTGACCAAGACGATCTCCGGCGCCGAGCTCGTCGACGCGCTGCACCGGGTGGCGTCGGGCGACGCCGTGTTCAGCCCACGGCTCGCCGGCTTCGTGCTCGACGCGTTCGCCGGCACCATCGAGGTCGCGCAGGTCGACGAGGACCTGGACCGCCTCACCGAGCGCGAGCGTGAGGTGATGCGCCTGATCGCCCGCGGCTACGCCTACAAGGAGGTCGCGAAGGAGCTGTTCATCTCCGTCAAGACCGTCGAGACCCACGTGTCGAGCGTGCTGCGCAAGCTGCAGCTCTCGAGCCGGCACGAGCTCACGAAGTGGGCGAGCGACCGACGACTGATCTGAGGGACGGCGTCACGGAACGATGTCGGCCGCGTCCCCCGCGTTCACGGTCACGGCGACGGACCAGCGAACTCCTTCGGGGGCGTCCACGCGAACGGGGAGGGCGCCTGCAGGGTAGGGCTCGGTCGCCTCGTCCAGGCTCTGGCTGATCGATCCGTCCCGCGAGGTGTTGGGGCACGGTTGTCCAGCCGTGCCGAGCGGTGTCGTGACCGTCAGCTCTTGGTCGCCGCTGTCGCCCGTGCAGGCCAGCTGCACGCTGACGACGCGCACCGGCTCGTTGGTCGTGGCGGTCTCGCTGACCGAGCCCGTGCCGTCGAAGCGCTGCCACACGCGCTCGCCGATCGGGGGGAAGGAGCGCGGCGGCTCGGGGTCCTGCGCGCAGGCTCCGAGCAGGAGGCCGACCACGAGCAGCACAGTGAGGCGACGCATGGTCGGATCGTAGGCCCACACCGCGGGTCCGGTCCTGGGAACCGTGCGCCATGGGTCGCCGGTGTCACGATGGTCCGCATGGACCTCCTGCTCCTCGCCGTCGCCGGTGTCCTCGTCATCGTCACGGTCACGTCGGTCGCGGGGCGGATCGGGGTCGCGGCACCGCTGCTGCTCGTCGTCGCGGGCGTCGGCATCTCCTTCCTGCCCGGCATGCCGCGCATCGAGGTGCCCCCCGAGGCGATCCTCGCGGGCGTGCTGCCGCCGCTGCTGTACGCGGCGTCGGTGAACATGCCGGCCGTGGACTTCCGGCGCGACTTCAAGGCCATCAGCGGCCTGTCGGTGGTGCTGGTCCTGGTGTCCGCGCTGTCGCTGGGCTGGCTGCTGCCGCGGCTCATCCCCGGCATCGGGTTCGCCGAGGCGTTCGCGCTGGGTGCGATCGTCAGCCCGACCGACGCCGTCGCGACGTCGATCGTCCGCCGGACGGGGGTCGCGCCCCGGCTCGTCACCGTGCTCGACGGCGAGAGCCTCCTCAACGACGCGACCGCGCTCGTGCTGCTGCGCACCGCCGTGGCCGCCACCGGCGCCTCGGTGTCGTTCTGGCACGTGGGCCTCGACTTCGTGCAGGCCGTCGGCGTGGCCGTCGTCGTCGGAGTGCTCGTGGCGGTCGTCAGCCTGTTCGTCCGTTCGCTCGTCGAGGACGCCACCGTCGCCACCTCCATCTCGTTCGTGGTGCCGTTCCTCGCGTACGCGCCGTCGGAGCACCTGGGCGGGTCGGGCCTGGTCGCCGTGGTGGTCGCCGGGCTCGTGATCGGGTCGCGCTCGCTCGTGGAGCTGCGCGCCGACGACCGCATCGCCGAGGCCGTGAACTGGCGCACCATCGCGTTCCTCCTCGAGGGCGCGGTCTTCCTGGTGATGGGCCTGGAGCTGCGTCCGCTCCTCGCCGACTTCGACGACTCGGGGCAGCCGTGGAGCCGGCTCGCGGTCGTGACCGTCGCGACGCTCGCCGTGCTGTGGGTCGGACGCGCCCTCTGGGTGGCCTTGCTGCTGCTCGAGCTGCGCCGGGGACGCCGCGCGGTGCAACGGCACGCACCACGCCTGGCCTCGTTCCGGGAGTACCTCGCCTCCGAGCAGGCCCAGACCCTGTCGCGGCGACGTCGGGAGCGGGCCCTGCAGCTCGTCCGGCGTCGCGAGGCCGACGTCAGCTTCTACACCGAGCAGCCGCTCGGCGCCCGCGACGGCGTCGTGCTCGTGTGGGCGGGCATGCGCGGCGTCATCACGCTCGCGGCGGCGCAGACCCTCCCGCCCGACACCGCCCAGCGCAGCCTGCTGGTGCTCGCCGCGTTCTGCGTCGCGGGCGCCTCGCTGCTGCTCCAGGGCGGGACGCTGACCTGGGTCGTGCGGTGGCTCGGTGCGGAGTCGGACCGGACGCCGCAGCGTCGGGCCCAGCTGAGGGCGCTCCTCGAGGCGATGGGGGAGGTCGCCGACGCCCGCTGCGCCGAGGCGGCCGAGGAGGGGCTCGACGGCCGACCGCTCGACCCGCTGGCCGTCGAGCAGGTCCGTCGCCGCCGCACCCCCGCCGCGGAGTGGGAGTGGGCGGGGGAGGACGGCGAGGACCGCGAGCGTCGGATCCGCGACTTCGTCCGCCTGCGGCGGGCCGTGCTGGAGGAGCAGCGCGAGGCGCTCCTCGACCTGCGGTCCGAGGGACGCTTCGACTCCCAGGTGCTCGACACCGTGCTCGGCCGTCTCGACGTCACCGAGTACGCCGCGACCCGACGCAGTCCGCAGCCCCCGCGCTGAGCGTCGCAGGAGGTCGCGGAGTTCACCCGGGCGCAACGCGACGGGTCTAGCCTCGGCCCATGAGCGACCCGCACCTGATCGTGCTCTTCGGCGCGACGGGGGACCTGGCCCGCCGCAAGCTGCTGCCCGGCATCCTGCACCTGCTGCGCTCGAGGCTGGCAGCGGACTCGCGGATCGTCGCCGTCTCGATGGACGACCTCGACGACGACGGCTTCCGTCGCTTCGCCCAGGACGCCTGCCGCGAGTTCGGACGGCCGGTGCCCGAGGAGGAGTGGGACGACTTCGCGCCCAAGCTGCACTACGTGAACGTCGCCGACGGGCCCGCGCGGCTCGCGGAGGTCGCGGGCCGGCTGGAGGAGGAGCTGGGTGGTGCCCCGCGCCGGCTTCACTACCTGAGCGTGCCGCCGAGGGCCGCGGTCGACGTCGTCCGCACCCTCGACGAGGCGGGCCTGGTCGAGCGGTCGCGGATCATCATGGAGAAGCCGTTCGGCACCGACCTCGAGAGCGCCCGAGCCCTGAACGCCCGCATCCACGAGGTGTTCGACGAGGACCAGATCTTCCGCATCGACCACTTCCTCGGCAAGGAGGCCGCGCTCAACATCCTGGCGTTCCGGTTCGCGAACGGGCTGTTCGAGCCGATCTGGAACCGCACCTTCATCGACCACGTGCAGATCGACGTGCCGGAGACGCTGTCGGTGTCGGGTCGGGCCGGGTTCTACGAGGGCACGGGTGCGTTCAAGGACATGGTGGTGACCCACCTGTTCCAGATCCTCGCGTTCATGGCCATGGAGCCGCCCACGTCGCTGGACTCCAGCTCGATCAGCGAGGAGAAGAACAAGGTCTTCCGCTCGATGCTGCCGCTGCGCCCCTCCGACGTCGTGCGAGGCCAGTACCAGGGGTACCGCGAGGAGGAGGGCGTCTCCCACGACTCCGAGACGGAGACGTTCGTGGCGCTGCGCGCGCAGATCGACAACTGGCGCTGGGCGGGCGTGCCGTTCTACCTGCGCACCGGCAAGCAGATGGCCCAGGGCGCGCGGATCATCTCCATCGCCTTCCGCGAGCCCCCGAAGTCGATGTTCCCGGCCGGGTCGGGCGTCGGGCTGTCGGGCCCGGACCACCTCACCTTCGACCTCGCCGACTCCTCCCGCCTGTCGCTGTCGTTCTACGGCAAGCGCCCCGGCCCCGGCCTGCGGCTGGACAAGCTGTCGATGCAGTTCGCGATGCAGGACACCGCACGGGCGGGGGAGGTGCTGGAGGCCTACGAGCGGCTCATCCTCGACGCGATGAAGGGGGAGCGGACGCTGTTCACCACCGCGGAGGGCATCGAGCGGCTCTGGGAGGTCTCCCAGCCCCTCCTCGACGACCCACCGCCCGTCCGCCCCTACCCCGTCGGCACGTGGGGTCCCAACGCCGTGCACCAGCTCATCGCCCCCCGCGCGTGGCGCCTGCCCTTCGAGCGCACCTGGCGCGACCCGAACGAGTCGGGGCAGTAGGGGAGAGTTCGGGCTGGTCCCGCTGCTGCGCTGGCTGCGGTCGTCGCGACCTTGCTGGTGCGCTGCCGTAGGGGGCCTCGATCTGCTGGTGCGCCGCCGCAGGAGGTCTCGACCCGCTGGTGCGCTACCTCAGCGTTCGCTGGGGGTGGTCTCCGAAAGGGCCTCGACCGGGCGGCTGGCATCCGCGCTGGTCTGGGGTCTCGGGCTGCGGGTTGGTGCCGGGGTGGACGCACGAATGCAGAATCCTGGGTGCCCTTTGCGTTGGGGGGACGCAAGATTCTGCCTCTGCGCGGACCGTTCCACACAAAGGCAGCATGCTTCTGACGCTCAGCCCTCTATCGGTGGATCATCAACCGCAGAGGCGCTCCTGCGGTTGCAGATCCACCGATAGGACGCGCCAACGCAGAACCCTGGCCCGAGAACGCAGAAACGAAGAATCGTGCGCCACCCGAGAGCCCAGACCAGACGCCGAGACCC
>NZ_LUNF01000182.1:13181-23924 GCF_001626145.1 Aeromicrobium sp. REDSEA-S32_B7 | reverse complement strand
GGCGCGGGCCGGTGTCGGGCGAGCCGCTGCATGGTGGTGGGCTCGACGACGTGCGGGTGGGGGAGCACCAGCGCGTCGCGGTCCCACCGGCGGCGCACCTCGGCGGCCGCGCCCTCGGTCAGCGTGGCCACGACGGCGGCCGCCGGCACGAGCACGTCGAGCTGGGCGTCGTGCAGGGCGCGGTCGAGGTGGTGCGGGTTGCGCAGGTCGTGCACGGTGAGCACGAGCGGCTTGCCGTGCGTGCGCAGCGCCTCGACCAGCGCGGTGAGCTGCGCCGGGGCGAGGGCGTCGAAGCCGAAGTGCACGTGCATCAGGTCGAAGGAGCCGTGCGAGCGCTCCACCCAGGCTGGGTCGAGCATCGCCGGCGGCCACCACGGCTGGCCCGCGGCAGCCGGTCCGCCCCCGGGTGCGGGGTCGGCCAGACGGCGCACGGGGTCGTCGAGGTCGAGGTCGGGCGACGACAGGTGCCGCACGTACACGTGCCCGGCGGGCACGGACGCGACCCTGATCTCGGGACGACCCCGGCGGGGCCCCATGGACGGCCCAGTGGACGACACCGTGGATGGCCCGGTGGACGACTCCGTGTCGGCGAGCGGCATGCTGACTGACCCCCTCGAGGCTGTGGGCGACCGCGGACCGGTCGCGTCCCAGGAGGTACCCGTGGCCGAGGGGGTGAACCCTCCCCGTCACACGCGTCGGGGGAGGCGTCCAGCGGACGGCCTCCCCCGTGGCGGGTGCGCCCGACTCAGAGGTCGAGCGTGCCCACCCAGCGCTCTCCCTCGTCGCCGCCCCACGCGTCCCACGCGACGCGACCGGGCGACGGGAAGCCGTCGGAGCCGTTCTTGAAGCCCTCGGCGTCCTTGTCGACGTCGTGCCGCTTGAAGTAGGCGCGCATCTTCGTGGCCTGCTCGTCGGTGAGCTTCTCGCCGTTCGCGAGCTGGTGGGCCCGGTGCTCGCCGGTGTCGGTGAAGCCCTTGCCGGCCTTGCCGTCCTCGATCCAGCGGACGGCCCGCTGCGCGGTCTCCTGCACGCCCTTCGGCGGCTCGTGCTTGCCCTCGCTCATCGTTGGACCTCTCTCGTCGTCAGCGCGATGGTCGCGAGGTCACGGGTTCTCGACGACGCCGTGGTCGCTCTTGTACGGCTCGCCAGTCAGCTTCGACTTCACCAGGCTGATCGCGGACGCGACCTTGCTGCCGGGCGTGTCCCAGTACTCCGCCTTGTCGACGCGCACCTTGATCAGCGTCGAGTTGTCGCCCTCCGGTCCCTCGGGCAGCCAGGCCTCGGCGAAGGTGTTCCACAGCTCCTTCAGCTTGGCGAGGTCGTCGACGACCTCCGCGTGGCCCGTGAGCGCCACCCAGGAGTCCGAGGAGCTGAACGTCAGCTGCACGTCGGACCGCTTCGCGACGTCGCGCGTGTGCTCGGTGTCCTTCGCCGTGATGAACCACAGCTCGGCGGGGTCGAGGTCGGTGTCCTGGCGCGCCATCGGGATGCTGCGCAGCGTGCCGTCGTCGGTGATGGTCGTGAACATGGCGATCCGCAGGTCGGTCAGCAGGTCGTCGAGGGTCTTCTCGTCTGTCGTGTCACTCATGGTGGCTCCTCGTCTCGGGGTCGTCTCGACCGTAGGACGGGGTCGGCGGGTACGCCTCCCGAAATTCGGGGGGTTCGACATCGCGTTCCGGGGTACCGGGCCCGGTCGACGTGCACGGCCGTCGATCGTCGCCGACGGTGGAGACATGACCGAGATCAGCCGTACGTTCACCGTCCAGCCCGCCCCCGCGACCGTCCTCGAGTACCTGAAGGACTTCTCGCACGCCGAGGAGTGGGACCCGGGCACCGAGTCGTGCCAGCGCATCGACGACGGCCCGGTCGCCGTCGGCAGCCGCTGGCGCAACACGTCGAAGATCGCCGGCGTCAGCACCGAGCTGGAGTACGAGCTCACCGAGCTCGACGACACGCACGTGCAGTTCGTGGGCACCAACGACACCGCCCACTCCACCGACACGATCACCGTCCAGCCGCACGGGTCGGGCAGCGAGATCACCTACGTCGCCGACATCCAGCTGAAGGGTGCCGCGAAGCTCGCGACGCCTGTCGTCAAGCTGGTCTTCGAGAAGATCGGCAGCGACACCGAGGACGACATGGTGCAGGTGCTCAACCGGCTCTGAGGCGTGCGTCGCTGAACCGGGACGTCGGGCCGGTGCGGGGAACATCCCGCTGCCGCCCGACGTTCACCCCCAGGTCTGCGCCGTGGTCGACGATGGAGCCCACGCGCCACCAGCACGCCCGGCACCGACCCCAGGGGACCGCATGAGCACCGCCACGACCGACCCGACCGCGACGACGGACACGCCCCCGCTGCCGCGCGAGCACCTGCTCGTCATCGGCACGCTGCTGGTGGCGTCGTTCGTGGTGATCCTCAACGAGACGGTCATGAGCGTGGCCGTGCCGGTGCTGCAGGACGACCTCGGCGTGCCGCCGTCGACGGGCCAGTGGCTGACTACCGCGTTCATGCTCACGATGGCCGTCGTCATCCCGCTCACCGGCTACCTGATCCAGCGGGTGGCCACGCGCACGCTCTACGTCGCGGCGATGTCGCTGTTCACGGCGGGCACGGTGCTCGCGTTCGCGTCGCAGGGCTTCGCGATGCTGCTGGTCGCGCGGGTCGTGCAGGCCTCGGGCACCGCCGTGATGCTGCCGCTGCTCATGACGACGGTCATGACGATCGTCCCCGTCGCCCGGCGCGGCGCGATGATGGGCAACATCACGGTGGTCATCGCCGTCGCCCCCGCGCTCGCTGGTGTACGGCCTCGTCGGCATCGGCGAGCACGCGCAGGGGTCGTCGGGCACGCCCACCTGGCTGCCGTTCGTCGTCGGCGGCGTGGCCCTGGCCGCCTTCGTCGCCCGCCAGCTGCAGCTGCAGCGTGACGACCGCGCGCTGCTCGACCTGCGGGTGTTCACGTCGGGCCAGTTCCGCATCGCCACGGGCGCGATGCTCATCGCCATGGCGGCCATGTTCGGCTCGTTCCTCCTGCTGCCGCTCTTCGCGCAGCAGACGCTCGGCCTCAGCGCGCTCGAGACCGGACTCATCACCCTGCCCGGTGGCGTCGTGATGGGCGTGACCGGACCGTTCGTCGGCCGGCTCTACGACCGGCTCGGCCCGCGCGTGCTCGGCCTGTGGCTGCTGGTCGACGTCGACGCGGACACGTCGGTCGCGTGGCTGGTGGGCGCCAACCTGGTGCTGATGCTGGGTCTGTCGGCCACGTTCACGCCGCTCATGACCACCGCCCTCGGGTCCGTCGAGCCTCGCCTGTACTCCTACGCGAGCGCCGTCGTCGGCAGCCTGCAGCAGGTGGCCGGCGCCGCCGGCGCGGCTCTCTTCATCACCATCATGACCGTCGTCTCCGCCAGCGGCGTCGACGCCGGACTCGGCGAGGGTCAGGCGTTCGTCGACGGCGTGCAGCGCGCCTTCCTCGTCGGCGCGATCCTCAGCCTCGTGCTCGTCGTCCTCGTCCCGTTCCTGCGCAAGGCCGACGCACCCGAGGGTGCGCCCGCTCACTGAGGGCGCCCCCGTCGCCCTGCGGGCGGTAGGTGGCGCGCGCTTCCTCGTCGGCGGCGGTAGGCAGCACGCGGAAAGCAGCGTCGAGAGCGCTACCCACCTACCGCTGACAGGTCGGGTTCCGCGCGCCACCTACCGCTCGGGGGGCGGGTCCCCTCGTCCTCGGCTTCGCCGTCAGCGGACCCGTGCGGCGACGCCTGCCGCCCGGCCTCGTGCGGGTGCTGGTGCTCGTCGTCAGCGGGTCGTCGGCGCTGCTGCTGCTCGTACGCTCCCTCCTCGGCTGAGTCGCGCGCCCCGGCCCGGCGACCCATCAGACCTGGGCAGAACGCGCCAGACGAACCTCTCTCGTCTACACTGGCCGGAGCAGGAGCCGTACGGCCCGCACTCGTGGGTGGGTGCTCAGCCACCGACCCGCCGCCGATGTCACTGGCGGCCGAGTCGCCGTACGCCCTGTCGCGGCGACGGGCACGACCCGTCCGCCGCCGGCCGAGGCAGACGTCCGGCCGTGGAGGAGGAGCCTGTTGGCCACGAGAACGCAGCAGCGGAACCCGCAGAAGGCACGCCAGAACGGCAGCGGGGCCCGGCGCAAGAAGCACGATGACGACACCGGACTCATGCCCGTGCTCGCGAAGGCGGTGCGCGAGGTCGAGAACGCCGTGCAGCGACGACGCGTCACCGCGTCGACCCGCGCCACCTTCCAGGCCGTCGGCCTGCTGGTGCGCGAGGAGCGCGCCCGCGTGAAGACCGCCACCGACCTCACCGAGCCGCAGCGCGCCGACCAGCTCAAGCGACTCGACGGCGTCGCCACCATCCTGGCCAAGACCGCGACGCGCGAGCCCGCGCTGCTCATGCTGCTCACCGACGACGCCGAGATCTCCAGCTCGACCCTCGCCCTCAAGCGTGAGTTGATGGCAGCCTCCGGCCTCGAGCTGGCCGTCGAACCGCCCGCCGCCACCACCGAGCTGCGGGTCGACCGCTCCGTCGTGCCCCGCTCCGTCGTCGCGCGCCAGCTCGCCAACCCCTTCATGCCGCCGGAGTTCTCGCCCGAGCCGCCGCCCCGCACCGGGCCCAGCCGCCTCGCCACGTGGGAGCTCATCGGCCCCCTGCTGTCGTCGTTCGAGCGGGCCGCCGCCGGTGCGCCCGCCTGCATGGAGCTCCCCGAGCCGCTCCCGCTGAACCACCGCGGACCCGACCTCATGCGCCACCAGGCCCAGCTCGTGTCGTCCGCCGCCGAGGGACACCGCACCTTCCTGCTCGCCGACGAGCCCGGCCTCGGCAAGACCGCGCAGTCGCTGCTCGCCGCGCACGCGGCGCAGGCCTACCCGCTGCTCGTCGTCGTGCCGAACGTCGTCAAGGCGAACTGGGCGCGCGAGGTCGGGCTGTGGACCCCGCAGCGCGCCGTCACGGTCGTGCACGGCAACGGTGACGACATCGACGCGTTCGCCGACATCGTCGTCGTCAACTACGAGATCCTCGACCGCCACGCCGGCTGGCTCGGCGACCTCGGCTTCCGCGGCATGGTGCTCGACGAGGCGCACTTCATCAAGAACACGTCGTCGCAGCGCTCGCGTCACGTGCTGCGCATCGCCGACCGCATCCGCAGCCGCACCGCGCGACCGCTGATGATGGCGCTCACCGGCACCCCGCTCATCAACGACGTCGAGGACTTCCGCGCCATCTGGCAGTTCCTCGGCTGGATCGACGAGAAGAAGCCGCTTCCCGAGCTGATGCACCGGCTCGACGAGACCGGCCTGACGCCGCTCGACCCCGGCTTCTTCCCCGCCGCCCGGCAGGCCGTCATCGACATGGGCATCGTCCGACGTCGCAAGATCGACGTCGCCGCCGACATCCCCGCCCGCCGCATCGCCGACATGCCCGTCGAGCTCGACGGCGAGGCCGGCCGCTCCATCCGCGCCGCCGAGGCCGAGCTGGCCCGTCGGCTCGTCGCCCGCTACGACCGGGCGGCCGCCGCCCGGGTCGAGGCCGGGCACCCGGTGGCCGACGTGCTCGACCTCGACCTCGTCCGCAAGGTCGCGGCGTGGGAGCGCGAGGAGGCCAACGAGTCGACCGGCGAGAACGTGTTCTCGATGGTGCGTCGCATCGGCCAGGCCAAGGCCGGTCTGGCTGCCGACTACACCGCCCAGCTGGCGCGCAGCGTCGGCAAGGTCGTGTTCTTCGCGAAGCACCTCGACGTCATGGACGCCGCGCAGAAGGCGTTCGAGGAGCGCGGCATCGGCTACTCGACCATCCGCGGCGACCAGACGGCCGCGGCGCGCGCGAAGGCGATCGACGCGTTCCAGAACGACCCGGGCACGCAGATCATCGTCTGCTCGCTGACCGCGGCCGGTGTCGGCATCAACCTGCAGGTGGCGTCGAACGTGGTCCTGGCGGAGCTGTCGTGGACCGACGCGGAGCAGATGCAGGCGATCGACCGCGTGCACCGCATCGGTCAGGAGGAGCCGGTCACCGCGTGGCGCATCATCGCCTCGCAGACGATCGACACGCGCATCGTGGAGCTCATCGACAGCAAGGCCGGGCTCGCCGCCCGCGCCCTCGACGGTGAGGACACCGAGGTCGACGTCACCGACGTCCAGCTCGAGGCCCTCGTCGGCATCCTGTCGGACTCTCTCCGCTCGCGTCGCCGCTGACCGGGCCCGCTCCGCCTGCGCGTTTGCGTGGGGCCCCACTCAAACGTGCGAGAACGACGCACGGTTGCGTTGGGGGGAGCTGGTTTACGTGGGGCCCCACGTCAACGGGCCTGAGGACGCGAGGCGGGGCGGGCCGCTCGATCAGCGCCGGGCGGTCACGCCGCGCGGGAAGGCGGGGACGTCGCCGGGCCAGTCGCCCAACCGTTCGCGAGCGGGTGAGCCGTCGTCGGTGCGCACGTTGACGAGGCTGAAGGACGTCTGCCCGGGGACGGGCTCGCCGCGCTCGACCCATCCGCCCTCGGCCGCTGCTGCGTCGACGTCGAACTCGGGGCCGTCGCCGGTGTCGACGCTGACCGTGATGTACGTGTTCGGCAGGTAGCCGGTGCGCACGGACCACGCCGACTCCACCAGGAACGTCACCAGCGCGGGTCCGTCGACGATCCGGTACCCCGGCGCGACCGTGACCCGGACGTCGTAGCCGGTGTTGCCCTTGATGTTCGGCGGCTCGCCCCCAGCCACGTCGATCGTCAGGCCGGGGATGCTCGAGACGGCAGCCTGCGCCTGGCGCAACGTCTGCCCGCCCGACGCCGCGTCGTGGGGGATGTCGTAGCGCGGGCCGCCCGCAGCACCGCAGCCTGCGAGCGCGACGAGGACGGCGACGGCCGCGACGACGCGTCTCGTCCTCGAGCCTGCGTGCGTCGTCGTCGAGGTGCCCATGCGGGAGATCCTGGCATCTCGGGGGTCTTGCTGGGGTGGGGGCCTCAGAGGTCTCGTCCTCCTGCTGCGCTGCCTCGGGATGTCTCGACGTGCTGGTGCGACGTCTGCGCGGGTCTCGGCTCGTTGCTGCGCCGCCTCGGCGTTCGCTGGGGGTGGTCTCCGAAAGGGCTTCGACCGGGCGGCTGGCATCCGCGCTGGTCTGGGGTCTCGGGCCGGGAGTTGGTGCTGGGGCGAACGCACGCGGACGCAGAAGCTTGGGTGCCCTTGGGGTTGGGGGGGACGCACGATTCTGCTTTCGCGTGGAACGGTCCACGCCAAGGCAGAATCCTTCCGGCGCGACGCCCTCCATCGGTGGATCATCAACCGCAGGGGCGCTCCTGATGTTGCAGATCCACCGATGAAACGCGCGAACGCAGAGACGAAGAATCATGCGTCACCCGAGAGCCCAGGCCAGACCCCGAGACCCGAACCCGCCCCCAGGCCCGCTGCCGGTCGAGGCCCTTGCGGAGACCACCCCCAGCGCGAGCCGCGGCAGCGCACCAGCAAGGTCAGGCTCCCGCAGGCAGCGCACCAGCAAGGTCAGGCTCCCGCAGCCGGTGCGCCGGCGGGACCCCGTCAGGCCAACGCGCGGTCGAGGTTGATGGCGGCGCTGATGAGGGACAGGTGCGTGAAGGCCTGGGGAAAGTTGCCGAGCTGGTCGCCGGTGGCGCCGATCTGCTCGGCGTAGAGGCCGAGGTGATTGGCGTACGTGAACATCTTCTCCAGCGCGACCTCGGCCTCGCGCAGACGACCGGCGCGGGTGAGGGCCTCGACGTACCAGAACGAGCAGAGGCTGAAGGTGCCCTCGCCGTCGCCCACCCCGTCGCCGTCGGCGTCGGCGTCCTCGATGCCGTCGGGGGCGGCGTGGACGTCGTAGCGGAAGACGAGGCTGTCGGCGACGAGCTGCTCCTCGACGGCCGCCAGCGTCGACAGGAACCGCGGGTCGACGGGCGAGCAGAACTTCACCATCGGCATCAGCAGCACGCCGGCGTCGAGCACCGGGTCGTCGTCGGGGGCGGCGTCCGGGTCGGCCTCGGCCATGAGGAACGTCTCGTGGTGCGGGTCCCAGTGGTCGCTGAGGATCCGCTCGTGGATCTCGTCGCGCACCCGCGACCACGCGCCGACGTCGCCGGGCAGCCCCCGGCGCCGGGCCATGCGGATCATCCGCTCGACCGCGACCCAGCACATGAGCCGGCTGGTGGTGTGGGCGCGCACGTCGCCGCGGATCTCCCACATGCCGGCGTCGTCGGCGTCCCAGTGCTCGAGCACCCAGTCGAGCACGCGCCGCAGGTCGTTCCACGCGTCGTGGCTGATGCCCGGCCCGTACTTGTCGAACAGGTAGACGGCGTCGATGACCTCGCCGTAGATGTCGAGCTGCAGCTGGTCGACGGCCGCGTTCCCGACCCGCACCGGACGAGAGTCGCGGTAGCCCGACAGGTGGTCGAGCTCGTGCTCGTCGGTGGGCGCCGACCCGTCGATGTCGTACAGCACCCGCAGCGGCCCGAGCTCGGCCTCGTCCTCGCGCTCCTCGCCGAGCCGCTCCGACAGCCAGCGGGTGAACGCGTTCGCCTCCGACGTGAACCCGAGACGCAGCAGCGCGTACAGGCTGAAGCCGGCGTCGCGGATCCACACGTAGCGGTAGTCCCAGTTGCGGGTGCCGCCGATCGTCTCCGGAAGGCTCGTCGTGGGGGCGGCGACGATCGCGCCACTCGGCTCGTGGGTGAGCAGCTTGAGGGGGATGGCGGAGCGGTGCACCGTCTCGCGCCACCGGCCGGCGTACGTCGACTGCGACAGCCAGCTGCGCCAGAACTGCGACGTCGCCTCGAACAGCGCCGACGTGTCGGTGTCGTCGCAGCCGTCGGTGGGGGTGTCGGCGTGCGGATCGAGCACCTCCAGCACGAACAGGGCCCGCTCGCCCTCCTCGAGCGTGAACTCGGCGGTCACGTCGCCGGCGTCGACCTCGAGCGGCACCGTCGCACCGAACGCCATGCGCACGCCCGGGTCGTCACCCCGGCCCTCGCACGTGAGGGAGACGCCGTGGCCCGACGCGACGTCGAGCGTCTCGAGGTCGGGCGTCGTGCGCCCGTAGTGGGGGCGGGCCGCCACCCGGGTGCGGACCACGGAGCGCCCGCGGACGGCCACCACGCGACGCACGAGGCGCTGGCGGTGGTCGGCGTCCTCCGCCCGGAGCACGGGCATGAAGTCGTGCACCTCGACCACGCCGTCGTCGGTGAGGAAGCGGGTGGCGAGGATCGCGGTGTCGGGGAAGTAGAACTGCTGCGACCGCACCGACCCGTCGACCGGCTCGAGCTCCCAGGCCCCGCCGCGCTCGTCGTCGAGCACCGACGCGAACACGCTCGGCGCGTCGAAGCGCCCGGGACAGAACCAGCCGATGGTCCCGTCGGTGCCGACGAGCGCGGCCGTGCGCAGGTCTCCGACCAGGCCGTGGTCGGAGATCGGCAGCGGCCCCGACGTCGGACCTGGTGGGGACCCCGTCATCGCAGGTGCCAGCCGCGCTCGCCCGCGAGGTCGAGCGCAGCCTGCGGGCCCCACGAGCCCTTCTCGTACGTCTGCACCGGCGGCGGGTCCTCCAGCACGGGCGTGATGACCTGCCAGAGCCGGTCGACCTCGTCGCCGCGCGTGAACAGCGTCTGGTCGCCGTGCATGACGTCGAGCAGCAGCCGCTCGTACGCCTCGAGCGGCCGGTGCTCCGGGTCGTCGTCGGGCAGCTTGAAGGTGGCCGACGCACGCGTCAGCTCGAACGTCGGGCCGGGGCGCTTCACGTGCAGCGCGGCCGTCACCTCGGGCGCCTCGCCGAGCTCGAGCACGAGCCGGTCGTCGCCGTCCTGACGCTCGTCGAACAGTGGCTCCGGAGCACGGAAGAACAGGGTCGCGGTGCGTCGGGTGGCCGCCATCGCCTTGCCGGTGCGCAGCAGGAACGGCACGCCACGCCAGCGGTCGTTGTCGACGTGCACCCGGACCGCCACGAACGTCTCCACCTCGGAGTCGTCGTCGACGCCCTCCTCGTCGCGGTAGCCCTCGTACTGGCCCCGCACGACGTCGTCGGCGCGCAACGGCTGCAGGTCGGCGAAGACCGCGGCCTTCGCGTCGCGCAGGTGGTCGGCGTCGATGCTCTCGGGCCGCTCCATCGCCAGGAAGCCGAGCACCTGCGAGAGGTGCGTCGAGACCATGTCGCGCAGGGCGCCGGTGGCCTCGTAGAAGCTGCCGCGGCCCTCGATGGTGAGCTCCTCCGGCACGTCGATCTGCACGGCGCAGACATGCTCGGCGTCCCACGACGGCTCGAGCAGGCCGTTCGCGAAGCGCAGCGCGAGCACGTTCTGCACGGCCTCCTTGCCGAGGAAGTGGTCGATGCGGAACACGCTGTCCTCGCCGGCGACCTCGTCGAGCGTCGCCTGCAGCGAGCGCGACGACTCCAGGTCGGTGCCGAACGGCTTCTCCACGACGATGCGCGCGCCGTCGGCGATGCCCGTCTCGCCGAGCATGCGGATCATCGGCTCCATCGCGGCGGGCGGGACGGAGAGGTAGACCAGTCGGCGCGCATCGCCGCCCAGCTCGGACTCCGCGTCCCGCACGGCGGCCGCGAGGTCGCTGCCGTCGTCGGCGTCGGAGGTCTGGAAGCTGGTGCGCGAGACGAGCCGCTCGGCGACGTCGACGTCGAGGTCGTCGACGAACTCCTTGAGCCCGTCCATCACCTGCTCGCGGAAGTCCTTCTTCGGCTCGTGCCGCCCCGACCCGATGACGCGGTAGTCGGCGGGCAGCCGG
>NZ_LUNF01000182.1:0-13176 GCF_001626145.1 Aeromicrobium sp. REDSEA-S32_B7 | reverse complement strand
GGCGAGCGCCAGCCGGTAGAGGCCGGGGAACAGCTTGCGCTTGGCGAGGTCACCGGTCGCGCCGAACAGCACGACGACCTGCGGAGGGAGGGAAGAGGAGGAGCTCACGACACGTCCTGGCGTCAGGGAAACGGGGTCACGTTCCACGCTAGGAGCGACCGTGGGGGAGCGCATGCCGACTGGACGTGACGTGGTCGCGCGACGGACACCTGTGGTGGTCCGCCGGGTCAGGCCAGGTCAGGTCGGGTCTGGTCAGGGGGCCACGACGGGCTCGACGTCGGCGACGGTCTTGTCGGCGCGCAGGCCGCGCCAGACGGGGTGGCGCAGGTGGCCGGAGTCGGTCCAGCCCGCCGCGGTGACCTCGCCCACGAGCTCGGCTTCCGTCCACACCGCCTCCCGGGCGACGTCGCGCGGGGCCTCGACGGTCGGCTGGTCGCGGCGCAGCGGCTCGAGCCGGCGAGCGAGGTCGGCGAGCGCGCGCTCGTCGAACCCGGTGCCCACGCGACCCGCGTAGCGCAGGTCACCGGCCGCGTCGGGCACCGCGACGAGCAGCGACCCCACCCCGCCGGTGCGCCCGCCGCGGCCAGGCCGCCACCCGACCACGACCACCTCCACGTGGTCCTCGTGCTTGAGCTTCACCCAGTGCGCCGAGCGGCTGCCGGGCCGGTACCGGCTGCTGCGCCGCTTCGCGACCACGCCCTCGAGGCCCAGCTCCCGGCTCGACGCGAGCGCGGCGTCGAGGTCGCCGTCGAAGGCGGCGGGCACGTCGACCCGGTCGGCGTCGTCGAGGTCGAGGCCCTCGAGCAGCTCGCGGCGCTGCACGTAGGGCAGGCCCGTGACGTCGGTCCCGCCCAGCCGCAGCAGGTCGAAGACGACGTAGCGCACGGGCACGACGGCATCGTCGAGGTGCAGCCCGGCGAGCGCCTCGGCGACCTCCGGGTAGGTCGTCGTCACGTCCTTGCCGCTGCGCCCCACGAGCCGCACGGCCCCGCCGTCGCACGTCGCCACCACGCGGACGCCGTCCCACTTCATCTCGAACGCCCAGGCGTCGGCGTCGCGGTGCGGGTCGAGGCCGTCGGGCCGGCTCGCGAGCATGGGCGCGACGGTCTCGAGGCGGCCGGCGTCGGGCGGACCCCCGCCGTCGGGCTCGTCCGTCGTGGGCGTGGTCGTGGACGCGGTGCCATCGTCGGCTGCCGCAGTGTCGGCTGCCGCAGTGTCGGGGGCCGCCGGCGGGTCCATGCGGTGCATCAACCAGTTCTCGCCAGTGCGGATGAGGGCGAACCGCACGCTGCCGCCCAACCCGCCGTCCGCGGACCCGTGCAGCACGGCGATGACCTCGCCCTCCTTCCACTTCTCCAGCGTGTACGTGCCGTGGTCCCAGATGCTGACCTGCCCCGCGCCGTACTCGCCCTTCGGGATGGTCCCCTCGAACGTCGCGTACTCCATCGGGTGGTCCTCGGTGGGGACGGCGAGGTGGTTGCGGCTCGGGTCGGTCGGCGGACCCTTCGGCACGGCCCACGAGACGAGCACGCCCTCGCGCTCCAGCCGGACGTCGTAGTGCAGGCGTGTGGCGTGGTGCTCCTGCACCACGAAGATCGGGTCGGCGCCCCGCTCCGTCGGCGCCTCCGCGGGCACCGGCTCGGGGGTGCGCGACGCGTCGCGCATCGAGCGGTAGACCGTCAGCCGGTCCGGTGCGGCCACAGGTGCCTCGTCGCCCGACGTCGGCTGCGGGTCCAGCCCGGCGAGCGGGTCGTCGTCGCGCTCGAGCACCTCCTCCATCGTCAGGTGACGCAGGTCGGGCCCCAGCTCGTCCCACGACCGCGGCGCGGCGACGAACGGACCCTCCCCGTCGGCCGCTGCACGACCGCGCAGCGAGTACGGCGCGATCGTCGTCTTCGCCTGGTTGTTCTGGCTCCAGTCGACGAGCACGCGACCCTCGCGCAACGACTTCTTCATCGACGAGACCACGAGGTCGGGCAGCTCGTCCTGCAGCGCCGCAGCGACCTGCTTCGCGAAGGCGTTCACGTAGTCGGCATCGTGCTCGCCCGTCAGGTGCGCGTACAGGTGCAGGCCCTTGCTGCCGCTCGTCACCGGGAACGCCTCCAGCCCGACGTCGGCCAGCAGGTCGCGCGCCGCGTGCGCCACCTCCACACACTCCGCCAGCCCCACGCCCGGGCCGGGGTCGAGGTCGAGCACCAGACGGTCCGGGTGGCGCGGCGTCCCGTCGGCCTCCACCCGCCACTGCGGCACGTGCAGCTCCAGCGCCGCCACCTGCCCCAGCCACGCCAGCGCCGCCGGCCCGTCCACGAGCGGGTACACGTTCACGTGGCTCTTGTGCCGCACCACCACGCGGCGCACCCAGTCAGGCGCGGAGTCCGGCAGGTTCTTCTCGAAGAAGAGCTCTGTGCTCATCTCCGCCCGCGGCCCGGAACCCCCGCCGGGGGCCTTCTCCGACCGTGGCCCGGAACCCCCGCCGGGGGCCTTCTCCGCCCGTGGCCCGGAACCCCCGCCGGGGGCCTCACCGACAGCGCCGACGCCGTCCGGCCAGCGCTTGCGGGTGACCGGCCGCCCGGAGGCGTGGGGGAGGAGCCGGTCCGCGACGGCCACGTAGTAGGAGATCACCTCGGCCTTGGTGGTGCCCGTCGCCGGGTACAGCACCTTGTCGGGGTTCGTCAGACGCAGGCGCCGACCGTCGATCGTCACGGTCTGGCTGCTCGACGAGCCGCGGCTGGGCATGCCGCCGGGTCAGGCCTTCTTGCGGGCGCGCGGCTTCGACGCGGTGCTGCCGCCCTGGCCGCGACGCTCCTTGCTCCGCTCGACGCTGCGCTTGAGCGCCTCCATCAGGTCGACCACCTCGGCGTCGTCACCGTCGTCGTCGCTCGTGCCGAACGTCGCCGCCGTGTCGATCGTGTCGCCCTGCTCGAGCTTGGCCTCCACCAGCGTCCGCAGCTGCTCCTGGTAGTCGTCGGTGAACTGCGACGCGTCGAAGTCGGCCGCGAGCGAGTCGACCAGCTGCGAGGCCATGTCGCGCTCCTTCGCGCTGATCCGCGGCACGGTCTCCAGCACGTCGAAGTCGGCGGTGCGCACCTCGTCGTCCCACAGCATCGTCTGCAGCAGCAGCGTCTTGTCGCGCACGCGCAGCACCGCCAGGCGCGACTTCTGCCGCAGCGCGAACCGCACCACCGCGCTGCGGTCGGTGTCCTCGAGGGCGCGGCGCAGCAGCGTGTAGGGCTTGATCGCCGTCTTGTCGGGCTCCAGGAAGTACGCCTTGTCGAGCCGGATCGGGTCGATCTGCTGGGCCGGCACGAACTCCAGCACCTCGATCTCCTTCGCCGACTCCGCCGGCAGCGACGCGAGGTCGTCGGCGGTCAGCACCACCGTGTTCTCGCCGTCGTCGTACGCCTTCGCGATGTCCTCGTAGGCGACGACCTCGCCGCAGACCTCGCACCGTCGCTGGTAGCGGATGCGCCCGCCGTCCTCCGCGTGCACCTGGTGCAACGACACGTCGTGGCTCTCGGTGGCGCTGTAGACACGCACCGGCACGTTGACCAGGCCGAAGCTGATCGACCCCTTCCAGAGCGAACGCATGGGATCAGTGTTCCGCACTGGAAGGTCGGCGGCCACTCCGTGACGCACGACGGGCCGGGACCCGAAGGTCCCGGCCCGTGCGTGCGGTGACGCGGTCGGCTAGTTCGTGCCCGGCGCGTCGACGGAGTCGAGCGAGTCGGCCGGGGCGGCCGGCTTCGGCGGGGCCGGCGGGGGCGTCGCCGGCTGGTACGGCGGCGGGGGCGGGGTCTGCTTGCCCTTGAGCGTCGCGAAGGCGGCGGCACCCGCACCGATCAGCAGGCCGATGCCCACCACGCGGCGCAGACGTCGCTTCTTCTTGGGCTTGACCTCCTCGGGCAGGCGGTCGGCGACGCCCTTGGGGAGGCGGTCGTAGGTCTTCTCGCTCAGCTCGGGCGCGCGGTCGAGGAGGTCGTGCCCGATCTCGGGAAGACGCTCGCGCAGGTCGGCGACACCGGACTGCGCCTTCGCGACGACGGTGTCGCGCACCTCGGGCGCCCGGTCGGCGAGCTGCTGGCGGACGCTGTCGGCCTGGGCGACGAGGTCGTCGAGGCGGCCCTCGAGGCGCTCCTGGACCTTGTCCCGGACGGTCTTGTTCTTCCTCAGCGACATGCTGGCACGGCTCCTCGGTCGGCGTGGATGCTTCTGCTCACGACACTATCGCCGGGTCCTGGACGACGCACCCTGGCCGTCGACATGACCGGACATCCGCCCAGTTTTCGATGTTCGGCGGCGCGAGCGACCCCGTTCTTGCGATCATGGCGGGCGTCGTCGGAGTGGCGTCCAGGGGAGGTCCAGGTGCTGCGCAAGGTCGCCGAGCTGCGAAGGGCCGTGGGTTGGCCCGCCATGACGGCGGCGACGGTGCTGCTCAGCCTGACCGCCCTCTGCATGCTGGCGCTCACGCTCGCCACGTGGCAGCCGGACAACAACCCGCGCTGGGTGCTCTACGTCCTCGTGGTCGTGGCGCTCGGCGGTCTCGCCTGGACCGTGAGGCGCGGTGCGTTGCTCGAGCCGCGCGAGGTCGCGGCGATGGTGTCGCTCTGCTTCGTGGCGCTCGCCGTGCTGACGTGGGGCACCGAGCGTCAGGTCGCCGTCCTCGCCAACGGCACGGCGCATCGACGCCCCGCAGGTGCAGGCCGTGGTCGACGCGCAGCTGGTCCGGCGCCGCCGGCTGGGGACGCCGCTGACCGTCCTCGCCCTCGACGTCGACGACCTGCGCGCTGTGAACACCCTCGGGGGCCACGCGGCGGGCGACCGGCTGCTGACGTCGGTCGTCGAGCACCTGCGCGCCGGGCTGCGCGAGGGTGACGTGCTCGGCCGCCTCGGGGGCGACGAGTTCCTCGTCGTCATGCCTGGAGCCGACCACGGCGTCGCCGACGTCGTCGCGCGGCGGCTGCAGGTGGGTGCTCCGGCATCGTGGTCGTGCGGGGTGGCGCAGGCGCGTGCCGACGACGACGTCGCGTCGCTGCTCGCGCGGGCCGACGACCGGATGTACGCGCAGAAGCAGGGGCGTCGACCGGAGTCGGGTCAGACCTGAGTGACGCCCGGCGCGGGGTCGGGGTCGTCGGCGACCGACGTGAGCAGCCCGCGGCGCTCCGCCCAGGTCTCGAACCAGATCGTGAAGAACGGCGGGATGGACGCCGCCAGCGCCAGGGCGAGGGTCTTGAGGTTCCAGCGGAACGTCGACCACGCCACGACCGCGAGCGAGCAGTAGGCGAGGAACAGGACGCCGTGGATCGGGCCCACGATCGGCACACCGCCCTCGAGTCCGGCGTGCGGGTCGTCCTGCACGACCCACTTGAAGAACATCGCGACGAGCAGCGCGCCCCACGACACCGCCTCGGCGAAGGCGAAGATGCGGAACCAGCGCCGCACCGACCGGGCCCGGTCGTGAGGCTGGGGGACGGTCTCGGGGGCCGCAGGATCGGTCACGACCCACAGCGTAGTGGCGTCACACAAAGGAAACAGCCTCGTGGTGAGATGGGGACATGGCCTTCCTGCTGCGCGTCGAGCTGCCCGACGTCCCGGGCTCGCTCGGTGCGCTGGCCACGGCGCTCGGTGGTGCGGGTGCCGACATCGAGGCGATCGAGATCGTGGAGCACCGCGCCGACGGCAAGGCGGTCGACGACGTGCTGCTCGAGCTGCCGCCGAGCGTCATGGCCGACGCCCTCGTGACGGCGTGCCACGAGCTCGACGGCGTGCGGGTGCACTGGATCTCGCGGTACAACGCGGGCGCCAACCTGAGCATGGACCTCGAGGCCGTCGAGCAGTTCACGTCGGAGCCGCAGCACGCCGTCGAACGGCTCGTCGAGGTCGTGCCGGCCACGTTCCGCACCGACTGGGCCATGGCGCTGCGCCGCGTCGACGGCGAGGCGTCGGTGCTGTTCGCGTCGCCGTCGGCCCCGAAGCTCGTGCCCGAGGCGGCGGAGTGGCTGTCGATCAGGTCGTCGTCGCGCCTGGAGGGCGTCGAGGCGTGGTCGTCGACGCTGCTCGCCGGCACGCACGCGAAGGACCGTCAGGGTCGCGGCTTCGTCGTCGTCGTCGGACGGCACGGGGGCCCGGAGTTCCTCGCCTCCGAGCTCGCCCGCCTGGGCCACATGACGTCGCTCGCGGGGTCGGTCCAGGCCTGACCCCCGCTGCGCCTTTACGTGGTGCCCCACGTCAACGCGCGCTGGGGGCCGTCGGTTGCGTGGGGGAGTTCACTTTTGGGTGGGGCCCCACGTAAACAGGCGCTGGGGGCCGTCGTTTGCGTGGGGGAGTTGACCTTTGGGTGGGGCCCCACGTAAACAGTGCGTCCCACCCCAGGACTGGGTGGGGGAGTCGCACCTGGGGTGGGGCCCCACCCCCAGGGCAGCGGCGGGTGGGTCAGGGGGTGGAGGGGGTCTCCTCGAGCGGCTTCTTGGGGTCGGTGAGGGGGACGTGCGCGTGCTGGAAGCGACCCAGGGCGGCGACCTCGCGCTCGAGGTCGGGCACGTGCCGCTTGAGCTGCGGACGCATGAAGAGCCACGCGACGGGGGAGTTGAGCAGCGGCTTCGTCCAGTTGGCGAGCAGCACGCCCCGCGGCACGTACACACGGGTCTTGCGACGGCGCAATCCCGCGACGATCGCGTCGACGCAGTCGGCCAGGGTCGTGGTGCTGTTGGCCGGGTAGGGCAGCTTGCCGCGGATCGTCTTGAACGTCGGCAGGTCGGCCTCGGCGCCACGCACGATGTCGGTGTCGATCCACGACGGGTGCGCGACCCCGACCTTGATCCCGAGGTGGGCGACCTCCTGACGGGTCGCGAGGGCGAGCGACTCGGCGCCGGCCTTGCTGGCGTTGTACGACGCGAGCCCGGCGAGGTTGGTGAAGGCAGCCAGCGACGCGACGACGAGCGCGTACCCGCGGGTGCGCTCCAGGTGCGGGATCGACGCGTGCAGCGTGCGGTAGACGCCGTTGACGTTGATGTCGACGACCCGCTCGAACGACGCCTCGTCGATCTGGCGGACGGTGCCGTACGACGCGATGCCGGCGTTCGCCAGGACGTGGTCGATGCGGCCGAAGTGTGCTGCGGCGGCGTCGATCGCCTCGGTCATCGCGCGACCGTCGCGCGCGTCGGCCTCCCACCAGGCCGCGGCCGGGCCGAGCTCGGTGGCGAGCGCCTCGAGCAGGTCGGGCTCCAGGCCCAGCAGCGCGACCTTGCCGCCCTGCGCCACGTACGCCCGCGCCACGCCCGCGCCGATGCCGCGGGCGGCGCCGGTGACGAGCAGGACCTTGCCGGTGAAGCCCTTGCGGGCGAACAGTGCCATGGCGTCAAGATACCGACGGTATCTGGGCGCGTCACGCGGGTGTGACCGATTCCCGACGCGCGCCCCGCAGTCGCCCACCAGTAGCCTCGCGGCCATGAGTGCCCTGCCCGGTGTGTCCGAGACGTTCGACCCCTCCGCGTGGGACGAGGTGCCCGGCTTCGAGCACCTCACCGACGTCACCTACCACCGCGCCCGCGCGCATGGCACCGTGCGCGTCGCGTTCGACCGCCCCGACGTGCTCAACGCGTTCCGCCCGCACACGGTCGACGAGCTGCTGCAGGTGCTCGACCACGCGCGCACGTCGGCCGACGTCGGCTGCGTGCTGCTCACCGGCAACGGCCCGAGCGAGAAGAACGGCAAGCGATCGTTCTGCACGGGCGGCGACCAGCGCATCCGCGGCCGGTTCGGCTACCAGTACGAGGACGGCGAGGCGTCCGGCTCCGACACCGGCGCGGAGGAGCCGTCGCCCATCGACAAGGCCCGCCTCGCGCGGCTGCACATCCTCGAGGTCCAGCGCCTCATCCGCTTCATGCCGAAGATCGTCATCTGCGTCGTCCCGGGCTGGGCGGCAGGCGGCGGGCACAGCCTGCACGTCGTCGCCGACCTGACCCTCGCGTCGGCCGAGCACGCCCGCTTCAAGCAGACCGATGCCGACGTCGGGAGCTTCGACGGCGGCTTCGGATCGGCGTACCTGGCCCGCCAGGTCGGACAGAAGTTCGCCCGCGAGATCTTCTTCCTCGCCGACGAGTACTCCGCCGAGGACGGCGTTCGCATGGGCACGGTCAACCGGGCCGTCCCTCACGACGAGCTCGAGGCGACCGCCCTGGAGTGGGGGCGCAAGATCAATGCGAAGAGCCCCACCGCGCAGCGCATGCTCAAGTACTCCTTCAACCTCATCGACGACGGACTCGTCGGCCAGCAGGTCCTCATGGGCGAGACCACCCGCCTGGCCTACATGACCGACGAGGCGCAGGAGGGTCGCGACCAGTTCCTGGAGAAGCGCGATCCCGACTGGTCGCAGTTCCCTTGGTACTACTGAGGGCCCAGCCTGGCGCGCCCGTGCGACGCCACCGACTAAGGTGGACGGGTGCTGGCGGTGCCCGGTGCTAGAGTTGACGACCTGGGCTGGCCGAGAGGCCCTGGTCCAACCTTTAGGCGGGGATATCCCCCGCCACCCTCTTGAGGCGGGTTCTTCCCGCCTCAAGACGTTTCCAGGGGTGTCGTCGTGCGCGAGCTGAGCATCTTCGTCGACGAGTCCGGCGACTTCGGCCCATTCGAGAAGCACTCGCCTTTCTACGTGCTGAGCCTCGTCTTCCACGATCAGAGCGACGACATCGCGCAGCACCTGGAGAAGATCCGCGACGCCCTGGTGGCGCGTGGCTTGCCGGCAGACCATGCGATCCACACCGGTCCCCTCGTGCGCCGGGAGCAGGACTATCGACTGCTCGACATGCCGTCCCGCCGTTCGATCTTCCGCGTGCTCGTCGACTTCGTCAGGACGTCCGAGGTCACGCACCACTCGTGGGTGTTCAGCAAACGCGAGCCGGGTGACACAGATCGGCTCGTCAGCGCGATGTCACGTGAGCTCGGTGAGCTGATCCGGTCGAGCTACGAGTTCTTCAGCTCGTGGGAGCGCATCGTCATCTACTACGACAATGGTCAGAAGGAGATCACGAATCTTGTCAACAGCGTCTTCAACGCTCACCTGAGTGTCGAGGTGCGCAAGGTGATCCCGGCCGACTACAGCCTGTTCCAGGCAGCCGACCTGTGCTGCACGCTCTCGCTGCTCCGGCGAAAGATCGAGACCTCAGGCTTGTCGGCGTCCGAGCGCGGCTTCTTCTCGACGTCGAAGGACAGCGCCGAGCGCGCGCTGCGAAAGGGCTACTTCAAGAGCTTGGATCGTCAGCGGTTCGGTGGGTGAAGCCCCTCCCGTCCATCGACCCGGCGGAGACCGGTCCGCCCGCCGCGCTTCGCCGAGTATCTCCAAGCGGCCGAAAGTGGCTGGGTCGCCCGCCGTGTCCTGCGGCAGGATGACGGGATGGACACGACGACGCTCTGGAGGCCGACCGGGCCGCAGGAGCTCGCCCTGGTCGAGGCATCGGGGTGGCGCGCGTGGCGGCCGCGGCTGCCCGACCAGCCGATCTTCTACCCCGTCCTGAACGAGGACTACGCCGTGCGGATCGCGCGCGACTGGAACGTGAAGGCGAGCGGCGTGGGCTACGTGACGCGCTTCGAGGTCGAGACGTCGTTCCTCGACGCCTACGACGTCCACCAGGTCGGCGGGGACTCCATCCTCGAGTACTGGATACCTGCCGCGGACCTCGCCGACCTGAACGAGCACATCGTCGGCACGATCGACGTGGTGCAGGTGTTCCGCTGACCCTGGATCCGGCACCGACGCGACGCTAGGGTCGTGCCCACCGGGAACCGAGGGACGGAGGGCTCGTGTTCGGACGCAGGCGCGCGCGGCGTCGGGAGCATCCGACGACCATCCGTCACCAGGAGCGGGAGCGGCCGTTCGAGCCAGCAGGTCTCGGGTGCTCGGAGACGGTGGACGCCGTCGACCGACACCTGGAGCAGTGGGTCGGGCCCGTCGAGACGGTCTTCCACGAGATCGTGTCCGACCTCGTGCACGTCGACGTGCACCTCGTGCCGGCCGGCGAGGGTCGGCCGTTCCACACGCTGGCGACGTCGGGCATGTCCGACCGCAGGATGAGCGTGCCGCAGGACCTCCGCGGGCAGGTGCCCGACCGGATCGAGGTCATGGTCATGCTCCCGCCGGACTGGCCGGTCGACGAGGCCTCCTGGGTCGACGAGCGCTCCTACTGGCCCGTGCGCGCGCTGAAGGTGCTCGCCCGCTTCCCCCACGAGTACGAGACCTGGCTGGGTGCCTGGCACTCGCTGCCGAACGGCGACCCGGCCGAGCCGTACGCCGACGACACCCGCTTCTGCGGCCTCATGCTCGCCCCGCCGCTCCGGCTGCCGCAGGGGGCGCGGACCTTCCGCACCGACGACGGTCGTGAGGTCGCCCTGCTCGCGATGCTGCCGCTCCTGCCCGACGAGCTCGAGATGAAGCTGACCGAGGGGGTCGACGGCCTCCTCGACGGACTCGACGCGCACGGCGTGACGGAGCTGCTGGACCCCGACCGCCCGAGCGTCCTCGGTCCTCCACGGTGAGGTGGTCTCGGGGTCGCGACGCCAGCCGTGGGCACGGTGACGCTGCCGCAGAGGCACGCCGCCGCAGCCTCGCGGCGCTGCCCGGTCTCGGCTTCCCGCAGCCCCCGTCGCACCTGCCCCCGGTGGCCGACGCTGCCGATCCCCTCGTGCTCGTGGACGAGGAGCAGGTGATGCAGCGTGCGCTGGTGCTGACGGTGCGCGTGAACCTGGCCCTGCGCATGCCGCCGGAGCTCGCGCGCGCCTGGTTGGCGGAGCAGGGACTGCTCGCGTCGCTCAGCCCGCGCGAGCGCGCTCTCCTGTCGGGCGAGGTCGAGCCGGACTACTCGGACGAGGCGCAGGTCGAGGCCCTGTGGGCGCTGGCCTGGGTGCTCGGGCTCGTGCCCGAGCTCGACGCGAGCGCGCCGTGCGGCGACCAGCTCGCGTCGCTCATGCCCGACCTGCGCACCAGCGAGCCGGTGGCGGCGTGGCGCTCCCGCACCGGGCCTCGGCGCAGGGACGTCGAGGACGTGCTCCCCGTGCTCGACCTGCACCTCGCCCTGACGTGGGGGATCACCGACGCACGGCTCGCGGGCCGACCCCACCCCGGGCGTGTCGATCCGTCCGTCCTCTGGGAGCGACGTCGGGCCCTGGAGTGGACCGCCGGCGACGGCGTCCACGACAGCTGGGACGACGTGGACCTGTCCACCTGAGCAAGGCGTCCAGGACCGATCCCTACCCGGGTGGCCTCACCGAGGTCTACGCTTCTCCGCAGGTGGAACGTCGGGAGGGGACTGCCTGAGATGGAGCGGCTGCTCGGCCTCGAGAGCAGCGCCCCGCGCACGCGGACGCGATCCGCGGCGCTGGCGCTGGGCTTCGCCGTGCTCTTCGCCCTGGCGTTCCTCGCCGGCCGTGCGACCCGCGTGCCCCCGGCGCAGCTGGCGCTCGCCTGGCCGGCTGCCGGCGTGGTCATCCTCTGGCTGCTCGCGGCCCGCAGCTCGCTCGAGCGGATCGTCGCGTGCGTCGTCGTGGTGGTGGTCAGCGGTGTGCTCAACCAGCTCACCGGCACCGAGCCGCTGGGAGCCTGGCTCTTCGGCCTGGTCAACCTGTCGCACGGTGCCGTGGGTGCGGTCCTGCTGCATCGCTGGCGTCCGGCCTGGCTCCTCGACGAGCCGTTCCTCGAGGGCCTGTTCATCATCGGCTTCCGCAACGTGGTCAGCTCCTTCGTCGTGCTGAACGCGCTGTTGGCGCTGCCCCAGCTCTGGCGCACCCGGCGCGAGCGGGGAGCGGGGTGCCCGCTGACGGTGGCTGCAGGACTCGTGGTCACGGGCGCGCTGCTCTGGCTGCCGTGGCCGGTCGACTTCGCCATCGTGCCGATCGTCGTCGTCGTGGCACTGCGCTGCGGCGCGCAGGCGACGTCGGTGCTGGTGGCGCTGCAGGGCGTGCTCGTCGTCGCCGCGACGGTAGCCGGCAACGGACAGTTCGCGTCGCTCGACGACCCCCAGGCGAGGGTCGTCGCGGCGCAGGCCTTCGTCCTCGTGCTGGCCGTCGTGGGCGTGGTGCTGGCGACGCTCGAGGACGCCCGCGACGCCGCGCTCGTGCAGAGCCGGCGCGACCGCGACCAGCTGCAGGACCACATGGAGGCGGCGCTGCTGGCGTCGGCGCACGTGGTGGTCGACCCCGACGGCTTCGTGCACGTCGACGCCGTGAACGCGGCGCTCGTGACGCTCACCGGCCGACCCCGGCACGCGCTCCTCGGGGTCGATCCGCGCACCTGGTTCGTCGACGACGACGTCGAGGCCTTCCGCCAGGGCGTCTGCGAGCTGACGCTGGGCCGCGCGCTCGGCTGGCGCACCCAGCTGCGGCTCGACGACGCGTGGGGCGGCGGATGGGTCGACGTGGCGCTGGCGCTCGTCGACCCCGACCTCGACCCGAGCCTCTCGCTCGGGGGGTCGGGTGCGTCGTCGGCGGCCATCACGCTGCAGATGATCGACGTGACCGCGCAGAAGGAGGCCGAGCAGGCGCTCGCCCACGCGGCCCTCCACGACGACCTCACGGGCCTGGCCAACCGGGCCCTCTGGGCGGACTCGCTGGAGCGCGCCGCGCAGGTGGTCGGGTCCGAGCGGCCGGCCCTCGCGGTGATGTTCATCGACGTCGACCGCTTCAAGCAGGTCAACGACATTTACGGCCACACCGCAGGCGATAAATTGCTCGTCGCGGTCGGCCAACGCCTGCGATCGTTGCGCAGCGACAGCTTGCTGGTGGCTCGCCTTGGCGGCGACGAATTCGGTCTCCCCAACCGGTCTTAGATGCCGTGGTCCGTCAGCCCGGTATGAGGCATGACATTCTACGAATACCGTCTCGGTAACCCGGTGACCGGTGCTGGTATCGGCCCAGAGTTCTTTCAGCATGTAGTCGGCACTGAAGCGGTCGTAACTTCGCCACAGGTGGTGGTGTGGGTCGATGATGCGTCTGTCTGGATCGATGGCCTCCTCGGAGACCAGAGAGTGCCACTCGGATGATTCGTCTCTCATCTGAGATTGCCTAACATTCGATTCCGGCAATTACGCAACCGGCAAAGCTCAGGATGGCGGCTAATACGGTGCCAACATTCGATTCCCCGTCAGGTCGGGGAGCCTGGCATAACGGCAATGCCTGTCTCTTATACACATC
>NZ_LUNF01000181.1:0-8655 GCF_001626145.1 Aeromicrobium sp. REDSEA-S32_B7 | reverse complement strand
CACGGCGACCGGCACGGCGACCGGCACGGCGACCGGCACGGCGACCGGCACGGCGACCGAGGAGCTCGGCTCCTCGGCCCAGCGCGAGCGTCGCAAGCGCATCCTCGACGCCACCATCGACCTGGCCTCCCAGGGTGGCTTCGACGCCGTCCAGATGCGAGCGGTCGCCGACCGTGCCGAGGTCGCCCTCGGCACGCTCTACCGCTACTTCCCCTCCAAGATCCACCTGCTCGTCTCGGCTCTCGGGCGTGAGTTCGAGAAGGCCGAGGGCGCGCTGCGCGGTCGCGAGATCGCCGGGGACACCCCCGCCGAACGCGTCATCGAGGTGCTCAAGCTGACCAGCCGCGGGCTCCAGGGCGACCCGCACCTGACCGAGGCGCTGACGCGGGCGTTCATGTTCGCCGACTCCTCGGTGCAGACCGAGATCAACCAGGTCGGGATGCTGATGACCTCGATGGTCACCCGGGCGATGCACCCCGGGCGCACCGAGTTCGACGACCAGGACGTCGCCATCGCCAAGGTCATCGGCGACGTGTGGCTCTCCGCCCTCGTCGGCGACGGCGCCACCGTCGCCCGGCTCGGCGGCGACGAGTTCGTGGTCCTGTGCACGTCGGCGGGGACGCGTGAGGAGCTCGCCGCCGAGGCGCAGCGGATCATGGACCGCCTGTCGGAGCCCGTCGTGCTGCAGGACGGCACGACGGTCTCCGTGACCGTCAGCATCGGCATCGCCGCCGCCGACGAGCAGGCCGAGGCGCCTCTGCTCCTGCGCCACGCCGACCAGGCGCTCTACGCGGCGAAGGACCGTGGTCGCGGCCGGGCGGAGTTCTACGACCCGACCGTGCACGCCGGCATCGAGTCGTCGGCGCGGCTGCTCGTCGACCTCGAGCGGGCGCAGGCCTCGGGGGAGTTCTCGCTCGTCTTCCAGCCCATCGTCGACGTCGCCACCGGCTACCTCCACGCGGTCGAGGCCCTGCTGCGCTGGGACCACCCGATCCGGGGCCAGCTGCGTCCGGGCGACTTCATGCCCGTGCTCGAGGTCAGCGACCTGATGCACCAGGTGGGCGACGGGGTGCTCCGCGGGGCGTGTGCGCACGCGGCCGCGCTGGCTGCCCAGGGCACGCCGGTGCCGGTGCACGTGAACGTCTCGGCCGTCGAGCTGGGGCGGGCGGGCCTGGTGGCACGGGTGCTGTCGGTGCTCGACGAGGTCGGGCTGCCGCCGTCGATGCTCGTCCTCGAGATCACCGAGACGCAGCTGCTCGACGTGACGGGCGGTCTGGTCGTCGACCTCTTCGCCCTGCGCGACCACGGGGTGCGGATCGCGGTGGATGACTTCGGGACGGGCTACAGCACCCTGGCGCACCTCGTCGACCTGCCCGTCGACGTCGTCAAGCTCGACGGGTCGTTCGTCGCCCGCATGACGCACTCGCGCCGGGCGCGCTCGGTCTGCGCCGGGGTGGTCGCGATGGCCCAGGGCATCGGCATCGACGTCGTGGCCGAGGGAGTGGAGACGGCGGAGCAGCAGACCGCGCTCGAGTCGCTCGGCTACCGGCTGCTCCAGGGCTACCACCTGGGCCGGCCGGCTCCCGCCACGCCACCGACGGCCGGCGTGGGCGCGCAGGGACGCGGTTGATGACGTTCGGGTGAACGTCTGGTTCCGAGCCTTCCGGACGGGCGACGGCGCAGCCTAGGGTCCTCTCGACCTGACCAGTGACTTCGGGGGGAGTCCCGCCATGCCGCTTCGTGCTGCCTCGTCCACCGTCCACGTCCGTCCCGCCGTCGGGCGGCGACGGCGCCGCCTCACCCACGTCGTCGGCCTGCTGGTCGCGACGCTCGTCGCGACCGTCCTCGTCGCACCAGCCGCGTCGGCGTCGCCGGAGTCGCAGCTCGCCGAGCTGACCGTGCGGGCGGAGGCCAACGGCACGACCTACGACCGCGACGCGTTCCGGCACTGGATCGACGCCGACGGCGACGGCTGCAACACACGCGCCGAGGTGCTGATCGACGAGTCGTCGTCGGCGACGGGGCGCACCGGCACGTGCACGATCACGTCGGGCTCCTGGCTGTCGCGTTACGACAACGTGCGCTTCACCGACGCGGGAAGCCTCGACATCGACCACATGGTGCCGTTGAAGGAGGCGTGGATCTCCGGTGCTTCGGGCTGGACGGCGAGTCGACGCGAGTCGTTCGCCAACGACCTCGGCGACGCCCGCAGCCTGATCGCGGTGTCGGCGTCGACGAACCGGTCCAAGAGCGACCAGGATCCGGACTCCTGGCTCCCGCCCGCCACCGGCTACCGCTGCACGTACGTGTCGGACTGGATCGCCGTGAAGTACCGGTGGGGTCTCAGCGTCGACTCCGCCGAGAAGGCCGCCCTGCAGGACGTCCTGGCCGGCTGCTGACGCCCGGCTCGACCCGTCGCCGTCGATGCTGATTCCCATCAATGGATGGGAATCCCTCGCTCACCTGGGGTTGCATCCGCAGGTGAGTGAGGGAGAACCATGGTGGGCTGCTGGTTCCCATGAACTGATGGGAACCAGCAGCCAGGTGGCCATTGAGGGCGGAACGCGTGAACTTGTCGTCCGGATGGCCGGAAGTTTCAGATACCGCCAGTACCTGAGACACCGGTCTCATCCAGTGGTCGGTTCCCGAGGCCTCCGCTAGTGTCCGCGGAATGAGGATCGGAGTGGTCGCCGAGTCGCGTGCCGGGGAGACCCGGGTCGCTGCGACTCCCGCGACGGTCGCACGTCTGCTGAAGCTCGGGTACGACGTGAGCGTCGAGTCCGGGGCCGGGGCGAAGGCCGCGTTCGCCGACGAGGCGTTCGCGGAGGCCGGTGCCTCCGTCGTCACGGGGGAGGAGGCATGGACGGCCGACGTCGTCCTCAAGGTCAACCCGCCGAGCACCGCCGAGATCGACCGGCTCAACGACCATGCGACGCTGGTCAGCCTGATCGCGCCGGCCACCAGCCCCGAGCTGCTCGAGGCGCTGTCGGCCCGCCCGCTGACCGTCCTCGCGATGGATGCCGTGCCGCGCATCTCGCGGGCGCAGTCGATGGACGTGCTGTCGTCGATGGCCAACATCGCGGGCTACCGCGCCGTCGTCGAGGCGGCGCACGAGTTCGGCCGCTTCTTCACCGGGCAGGTCACGGCCGCCGGGAAGGTGCCGCCCGCCAAGGTGCTCGTCGCCGGCGCCGGCGTGGCCGGGCTCGCGGCGATCGGTGCCGCGTCCAGCCTCGGCGCCATCGTGCGCGCCACCGACCCGCGCCCCGAGGTCGCCGACCAGGTGAAGTCGATCGGCGGCGAGTACCTCGCGGTCGACGTCGAGGTCGAGAAGTCCACCGACGGCTACGCGAAGGCCACCAGCGAGGAGTACGACCGCCGCGCCGCGGAGATCTACTCCGAGCAGGCCGCCGACGTCGACATCGTGGTCACCACGGCGCTGATCCCGGGACGTCAGGCCCCGCGGCTGCTCACCGAGGCCGACGTCGCCTCGATGAAGCCCGGCAGCGTCATCGTCGACATGGCCGCGGCCCAGGGTGGCAACGTCGCGGGCTCGGTGGCGGGCGAGAAGGTCGTCACCGCGAACGGCGTGACGATCCTCGGCTACACCGACCTCGCCGGTCGCCTGCCCACGCAGGCCTCCCAGCTGTACGGGCAGAACCTCGTCAACCTGCTGACGCTGCTCACGCCGGGCAAGGACGGTCAGCTCGTCCTCGACCACTCCGACGTGGTGCAGCGTGGCGTGACCGTGGTGCACGACGGCGACGTCCTCTGGCCGCCGCCGCCCGTGCAGGTCTCGGCGGCACCCGCCCCGACGGCCGAGATGCCGGCCGTGCAGGAGAAGCCGGAGCCGCGCCCCGGCCTCACCCAGCGCGGCAAGTACCTTCTCATCGCCGCGGGCATCGCCGCCCTCTTCCTCGTCAACGCGTACGCGCCGCCGCCGCTGCCCGAGCACTTCTTCGTGCTCACGCTGTCGGTCGTCATCGGCTACTACGTGATCGGCAAGGTCCACCACGCCCTGCACACACCGCTCATGAGCGTCACCAACGCCATCAGCGGCATCATCGTCGTGGGTGCGCTGCTGCAGATCGGCGTCGGCGACGGGGCCGACAACGCGTGGGCGATCCGCCTGCTCGCGTTCGTCGCGGTGCTGCTGGCCTCCATCAACATCTTCGGCGGCTTCGCCGTGACCCGCCGCATGCTGAGCATGTTCTCGAAGGGCTGATCAGAGTGACTGCACAGAGCATCGCGACCGCGGCGTACATCGTCGCCGCCCTGCTGTTCATCCTCAGCCTCGCCGGGCTGAGCAAGCACGAGACCGCGCGCTCGGGTGTCGCCTACGGCATCGCCGGCATGACCATCGCCCTGGTCGCGACCATCGTGCTGGCCGTCGAGGACGCCGAGACGGTCGGCGTCGTCCTGCTGGTCGGTGCGATCGTGATCGGCGCGGGCATCGGCATCTGGCGGGCCCGCGAGGTCGAGATGACCGGCATGCCGGAGCTGATCGCGCTCCTGCACTCCTTCGTCGGCATGGCGGCCGTGCTCGTCGGCTGGAACGGCTACCTCGAGCACCCGGTGTACCCGTTGGTGTCGCTCGAGCGGATCCACTCGGCCGAGGTCTTCGTGGGCGTGTTCATCGGCGCCGTGACGTTCACCGGGTCGATCGTCGCGTACCTGAAGCTGAGCGCACGGATCAAGTCGTCGCCGCTCGTGCTGCCGGGCAAGAACTACCTCAACATCGGCGCGCTGGTGCTGTTCTTCGTGCTCACCGTCGTGTTCGTGGCGAGCCCGAACATCTGGCTGCTGATCCTGGTGACGGCCCTCGCCCTCGCCCTGGGCTGGCACCTCGTCGCCTCGATCGGCGGTGGCGACATGCCCGTCGTCGTGTCGATGCTCAACAGCTACTCGGGCTGGGCCGCGGCCGCGGCCGGCTTCCTGCTGAGCAACAACCTGCTGATCGTCACCGGCGCGCTCGTGGGCTCCTCGGGTGCGTACCTGAGCTACATCATGTGCCAGGCGATGAACCGCTCGTTCATCTCCGTGATCGCGGGCGGCTTCGGCATCGAGGCGCCGGCCGGCGAGGCGACGGACTACGGCGAGCACCGCGAGGTCGACGCCGAGGGCGTGGCCGAGCTGCTGAAGGACGCGTCGAGCGTCGTCATCACCCCGGGCTACGGCATGGCGGTGGCACAGGCGCAGTACCCGGTCGCCGACCTGACCCGCAAGCTGCGCGAGCGCGGCGTCGACGTGCGGTTCGGCATCCACCCGGTCGCCGGTCGCCTGCCCGGGCACATGAACGTGCTCCTCGCCGAGGCGAAGGTCCCGTACGACATCGTGCTCGAGATGGACGAGATCAACGACGACCTCGCCGACACCGACGTGGTGCTCGTCATCGGCGCCAACGACACCGTGAACCCGGCCGCGGCGGAGGACCCGACCAGCCCGATCGCCGGCATGCCGGTGCTGCGGGTGTGGGAGGCGTCGAACGTGGTGGTGTTCAAGCGCTCGATGGCCGCCGGGTACGCGGGGGTGCAGAACCCGCTGTTCTTCCGGGAGAACAGCCAGATGCTGTTCGGTGACGCGAAGGACCGCGTGGAGGACATCCTGCGCGCGCTGTGAGTCGGAGGTGCACGGTCGGCCGGTCGCCCGAGGGGTGGCCGGCCGTCGTGCTTCGTGGGAGAAGGGACGACGGATCGTGTTGACATGCACGGATTGCTATATAAGGATGTGTGCATGAGTGAGCGGGGTGACGCCGGGCGGGGGGACATCGACGCCTACGCGTCCGTCGCTGCACTCTTCGACGCCATGTCGACGCCGTTGCGCGCCGCTCTCGTGCACCGTCTGTGCGCGGGGGAGCAGACGGTCGGAGACCTCGTCGAGTGGACCGGGCGGTCGCAGCCGCTCGTGTCGCAGCACCTGAGGATCCTGCGCACCGCACGTCTCGTCTCGGGCGAGCGACGCGGACGCGAGGTCGTCTACTCCCTCACCGACGAGCACGTGGCCCACGTGCTCCTCGACGCCTTCCAGCACACCCAGGAGAACCACCCATGACCGTCATCGACCACCGCGAGGCCGAGAAGCACGACCACACGCACGGCCCGGGCTGCGGCCACGACGCCGTCGTCCACGAGGACCACGTCGACTACCTCCACGACGGCCACGTGCACCGTGAGCACGACGGCCACTACGACGAGTGCGCCACCTGTTCCTGTGCGCACTGCTCCGACAGCTGTGCGACCTGCACCTGCACCGACTGCACGTGCGAGACCTGCAACCACAACGTCTGCTCCTGCGCGCACTGCTCCGACAGCTGCGCCAACTGCGTGTGCAGCGACTGCACCTGCAGCACCTGCAAGCACGCCGCCTGAGTCGGGCTCACCCCTCGACCCGCGCCCACTCCGGGCGCAGGTCGTCGGGCACCCAGCGCATGAGCGCCGCGTGGTCGTCGGGCGCGACCTCCTCCTGGGGGTCGCGCCCGACGTGCGTCAGCGCGACCTCCGCCGCGCGCTCGTCGAGCGTCGGACCGAGGGCCACGAGCCGGCTCGTCGGCGCGGGCCTCGGTGCGGGAGTCACCCTCGGGAGCCCGCCGACCCGGTGCACCGTCCACCAGCGTGCACCCCATGGCACGTCGAGCCGGACCACGCCCTTCAGCCGGTAGGCCTCCGGCAGTCCACCGTCGAGCAGCTCGGCGAGGCGTCGCGGGTGCACCAGCCCGTCGTGCTCCCAGGTGCTCGCGTGGACGTGCTGGTGTCCGCCGGGGAGTGGGAGGGCCTCGGCGAGGGACAGCTGACGGGGTCCGTCGTTCAGCGGAGCCGAGGCGTCGGCGAAGAGCTCGGGGTCGAGTGCGCCGTGCGGCGCGTCGACCACGGGCACCCCGGTGCGCAGCAGCGGCTCGAGCCGGCGTCGCGCCTCGGCGACGGGGACGGAACCGGGCAGGTCGGTCTTCGTGAGCGCCACGAGGTCGGCGCGAGCCAGCGCGGCGGGGTCGAGCAGCGTGTCGTCGTCGGCCCAGGCGCGCGCGTCGAGGACGTGCAGCAGCCCGCCTGCCTGCCCGGGGTGCCGCACCGCGCGGTGGAGACGGGCGGCGAGCGTCGCCGGGTCGGCCACCCCGCTGGACTCCACCAGCACCAGGTCGAGTCCGGCGCGCGTCGACGTCAGCTGCTCCAGCGTCGAGTCGAGCGTGTCGTCGTCGACCCGGCAGCAGACGCACCCGCCGGCCAGCGAGAGCGTGGCCGCCGACCCGGCGTCGACGAGCAGCGCGTCGACGTCGACGGCGCCGAAGTCGTTGACCAGCACGCCCACCCGACGTCGGCCCCGGTGGGCGAGCAGGTGGTTGAGGATCGTCGTCTTGCCGCTCCCGAGGCTGCCGGTGAGGGCGACGACGGGGACGGTGGCGGACACGGCCCGAGGATACGGACCCTGACCGTGACGACCTGGCCCCGGATGGCCCCGTTCGAGGGCCAGGACGTCACGGTCAGCGGGGCTGTCGGGCGGTGCGCCAGGCGAGCACTGCCGCCGCGAGGGCGAGGGCCAGGACGGCGAGCGCGACGAGCAGCGAGACCTGGATGCCGGCGTCGCCGTCGGAGCGTCCCGCGACCACCTGGTAGGTGGTGGCCAGCAGTGCCGCGCCGAGCGAGGAGCCGATGCGCTGGCCGGTCTGCAGGGCCCCGCCGGCCGCGCCACCCATCCGCGGCGGCACCTCCTGGAGGGTCAGCGTGATGTTCGGCGACACGACGGCGCCGCCGCCGAGACCGGCCAGCAGCAGGAACGGGGAGAGCGCCCACCAGAGGTCGTCGGTGGGGCGACCGGGCGCGACCAGCGCGGCACCGAGGACGCCGACCATCATGACGCCGAGCGCGATGACCGTGAGTGGTCGACCGACCGTGCTGACCAGCCGTCCGGCGAGCGGGGACGTGATCGCCGACCCGAGGGCGAACGGGGTCAGGAGCAGCCCGGCGTGCAGCGCGCTGACGTCGCGCGCGTCCTGCAGCCACACCGACGCGACCAGGAACACGCCCGTGAACCCGGTGAAGTAGACGGTGCCGACGAGCAGCCCGTTGCCGTACCCGGGGAGGCGGCGCAGCAGGTCGAGGTCGAGCAGGGGGTCGTGGCCGAGTCGCTTCTCGCGGTGCTCCCAGCGCACGAACGCCCACGCGAACACCGGCACGCCGACGAGCAGCCCGAGCGGCCAGCGCGCACCCGACTCGAGGCTGACGAGCGGGTAGAGCAGGCAGAGCACGGACACCCCGAGAAGCGCCGCGCCGAGGGTGTCGATGCGGCCGGGCGTGCTGTCGTCCTCGCGTCCGGGGACCATGCGGGCGACGGCGATCGCGGCGACCACGCCGATCGGCACGTTGACGAGGAACACGAGCCGCCAGCCGAGCTCCTCGCCGACCAGGCCGATGACGAGACCGCCGAGGAGCGGTCCGGTGGCCGACGCGAGCGAGACGGTGAGGCCGAAGTAGCCGAACGCGCGGCCCCGCTCGGCGCCGGAGAACAACTGCTGGATGAGCCCCGAGCTCTGGGGCGTGAGGAGCCCGGCCGACGCGCCCTGGAGCAGTCGGGCGACGACGACCAGCTCGGCGGTGGGCGCGAGCCCGACCGCGGCGCTCGAGGCGACGAACCCGGCCAGGCCGATCAGCATGAGCCGTCTGCGGC
>NZ_LUNF01000180.1:0-2648 GCF_001626145.1 Aeromicrobium sp. REDSEA-S32_B7 | reverse complement strand
CGCATGCTCCGCATCGCGCCCGCCGTGGTGCGAAAGCCCAGCGGCGCACCGAGCTCCTCGGCGACGCCTGCGAGCACGCGGACGTCGGTGAGCGAGCCGGGCACCTCCAACACGGTGCCGAACGGGCGCAGGCGACCCTCCCAGGTGACGAACGTGCCCGACTTCTCGACCGGCGGCGCCACCGGGAGGACGACGTCGGCGACACGGGTCACGTCGCTCTCACGCACCTCGAGGCTCACGACGAAGTCGGCGGCGGCCAGGGCCTCGCGCGCCAGGGCGGCGTCGGGGAGGTCGTCGAGCTCCACGCCGCCGACCACCAGGGCACGCAGCTGCCCCTCGGCCACGGCCCGGAGCATCGCCGTGGTGTCGCGCCCGGTCTGCGCGGGCACGGAGCGCACGCCCCACGCCGCGGCGAGGTCGGCGCGTGCCTCGGCGTCGGCGACGGGCCGGCCGCCGGGCAGCAGGGTCGGCAGGCAGCCGGTCTCCACGGCGCCGCGGTCGCCGGCGCGGCGCGGCACCCACGCGAGACGGGCGCCGGTGCGCTCGGCCAGCCGGACCGCGGCGCTGAACGCACCGGGCGACGACGCGAGCCGCTCTCCCAGCAGCACAACGGCGCGGGGGTCGAGACCCACGCCGGCCGAGCCGTCGCCGTCCTGGATCGCGTCGAGGGCCGAGGCCTCCTCGCCAGGTCGGGCGGCCAGCAGCTCGCCACCGCACTTGGCGAGGCCGCGCGTGGTGTGCGAGCCGACCGCCACGACGCGCACGCCGTGCCGCGACGCCTTGCGCAGCCTCAGGAACAGCGTGCCGGCCTCGTCCTCGGGCTCGAGTCCGACGAGCAGCACGGTCGACGCCGACTCGAGGTCGCGCGTGGCGACGTCCTGGCGGGTGGCCACGCGAGCGGCGAGGAACGCCGACTCCTCCGCCGAGTGCGGACGTGCGCGGAAGTCGATGTCGTTGGTGCCCAGCGCCACCCGGGCGAACACGCTGTAGGCGTAGGCGTCCTCGGCGGTCAGGCGTCCGCCGGGCAGCACGCCGACCTTGCCTGCGGCCTCGCGCAGCCCTGCTGCGGCTGCGGCGAGGGCCCCGGGCCACGACGTCGGCACGAGCTCGCCGGTGCCGGGGTCGCGCACCAGCGGCGTGCGCAGCCGGTCGTCCTGACGGCTCCACGTGAACGCGAAGCGGTCCTTGTCGGTGACCCACTCCTCGTTGACCTCGGGGTCGTCGCCGGCGAGGCGCCGCATGACGGCACCCCGGCGGTGGTCGACGCGGATCGCGGCACCGCACGCGTCGTGCTCGGCCACGCTCGGCGTCGAGACGAGGTCGAAGGGCCGCGAGCGGAACCGGTAGTCGGCGCTGGTGAGCGCGCCCACGGGGCAGATCTGGATGGTGTTGCCCGAGAAGTAGGAGTGGAACGGCTGCTCGCCACCCCCCTCACCGTCAGCACCGGCACGGTCGCCGAACGCCTCGGCGTCGACGGACGGCCCGATCCCGACCTGCTGGCGCGCGCCACGCTCGACGAGCGCGATGAACGGGTCGCCCGCGATCTGCTCGGAGAACCGCGTGCAGCGTGCGCACAGCACGCAGCGCTCGCGGTCGAGCAGCACCTGCTCGGAGACGGCCAACGGCTTCGGGAACGTCCGCTTGGTCTCCGCGAAGCGGCTCTCGCCCCGCCCGTGACTCATCGCCTGGTTCTGCAGCGGGCACTCCCCGCCCTTGTCGCACACCGGGCAGTCGAGCGGGTGGTTGACGAGGAGGAGCTCCATGGTGCCGTGCTGCGCCTTCTCGGCCACCGGCGACGTCACCTGCGTCCGCACGACCATGCCGGGCGCCACCTCGAGCGTGCAGGAGGCCTGGGGCTTGGGGAACCCGCGCCCGTTGCCCGCGTCGGGCACCTCGACGAGGCACTGCCGGCAGGCGCCGACCGGCTCGAGCAAGGGGTGGTCGCAGAATCGCGGGATCTCGGTGCCCACCAGCTCGGCGGCGCGGATGACGAGCGTGCCCTTCGGCACGCTCACCTCGACGTCGTCGATGGTCAGGGTGACGAGGTCGACCGGGGTCTGGGTCTCGCGGGACGCCTCGACGGTCATGCGCTCACCTCCGCGGCGAAGAGCGTGGACGCGGCGGGCGGGAACAGCTCCGCCGACGAGGTGTGCATCCCCGCCTCGAACTCGTCGCGGAAGTGCCGGACGGCCGAGGTGATCGGACTGGTCGCGCCGTCGCCGAGGGCGCAGAAGGACCGGCCGAGGATGTTGTCGCAGAGGTCGAGCAGCAGCTCGACGTCGCCCGCACGACCCTGGCCCGCGTCGAGACGCTGCAGCACCTGGACCAGCCACCAGGTGCCCTCACGGCACGGCGTGCACTTGCCGCACGACTCGTGCTTGTAGAACTCCGTCCAGCGCAGCACGCACCGCACCACCGACGTCGTCTGGTCGAAGACCTGCAGCGCCTTGGTGCCGAGCATCGAGCCGGCTGCGCCGACGCCCTCGTAGTCGAGGGGGACGTCGAGGTGCTCGGCCGTGAGGATCGGCGTGGACGAGCCGCCCGGGGTCCAGAACTTCAGCTCGGCACCGTCGCGCAGGCCACCGCCGAGGTCGAGCAGCTCGCGCAGCGTGGTGCCGAGCGGCGCCTCGTACTGGCCGGGAGTGGTG